>NZ_KV802690.1:231719-355776 GCF_001810785.1 Streptococcus sp. HMSC073F11 | reverse complement strand
CTAGTTTGCTCTTTGATTTTCATTGAGTATAAAACAAGCAAATCAGCAAGAAACCCACGACAAGATAATCTTGACGCAGGTTGTAGTTTCAAAAAAATGTCAATTGACCTGACTAGCAATCTGTAAAAGTGCCTTTTCAAAAAGGAAACCTTTTTCATAAAGACCTGTCTTAATCTGATAGTCTGTCTCAATCAAATAGGAAATAGCTTGCTTCAAAAAGCTCAATGAAAGTCCTCGTGAATCTCTCAGCGCAAACTTGATTTGATAGGGATTGGGATTGCGTCCGAGAAAACTTCCTAGACTACTTGCAATCTGAGATTCTGTTTGGCCAGATTCCGCCAAAATCTTCACCTGAGTAAAAGTCCTAAATTGTCCTAGCATGACTGCAATCAGTTTAATTTCATCTTCACCTTGCAAGGTCAAATCTCTAACCAAGTCACGCGCCTGGTCCATCTTTTTAGTCAGAATAAACTGAGTTAAATCAAAAATATTGTCCTGCAAGGTCTTGGGAATTGCGTTAACAATATCCTCTTCCTCGATAACAGAGTCTTCCTTATAGGACTGTAAAAAAAGGAGATTTTTCTGAATTTCGCTAAATTGAAAACCTGACTTGACGAGAAGATTTTCAAAAGAATGATTGGCAAACTGCAGACCTTGTTTCTGGCTCCACTTTTGGAAATACTGGCGCAATTCTTGTTCTTTGGCTTCTACTGCATCAAAAACCTTGGCATCACGCTTAAGTAATTTAACCAACCGTCTTTTGCTATCCAGCTTTCCTTCTGCAAAGATTAACAACTTGGTTGTTGGTGAAGGATTATCAAGGTATTCCTCAAATGACTTGAGCTCATCATCTGTTAAAAAGCGCTTTTTAGCAGTCGTGATATCGACAAAATGATCCAATATCACGATTTTCTCATCCGCAAAGAAAGGAAGGCTGACTAACTCCAGTTCCACATCCTTGTAAACTACTTCTTTCATATCAAAGTAGGCAAAGTTGAGGTCAGCAGAATCATAACCAATCTGTTTCAACACTTGACTCTTCATCACTTCAAACTGACCCTGGTCTGTCCCTGTAAAAAGGCTCAGGCTAGGTAAATTTGATAAAGTCAACTTCTGGCTTTCTTCAATAGCTAGCATCTTCTCTCCTTTCTTCTGATTTTTTAATGAATTTAATCAATATAGCGCAATTTCCCACGGAAATCTTCTAGGCTCTCGTACCCTTTTTCCGCCATGATTTCTTTCAGTTCATTAGTAATGCGGTCAAAAGCACCAACTCCCTCTTTGTGAAGGGTGGTTCCTACTTGCACCATACTCGCACCGCAGAGGATGTGTTCAAAGGCATCACGACCTGTCAAGACGCCACCCGTTCCGATGATTTGGATTTGCGGATTGAGACGTTGGTAAAAGGCGTGCACATTGGCTAGAGCAGTCGGTTTGATATACTCTCCACCAATCCCTCCAAAACCATTCTTAGGCCGAATCACGACAGATTCGTCTTCTATATAGAGGCCGTTTCCGATAGAGTTAACGCAGTTGACAAACTTGAGCGGATATTTATTGAAAATAGCTGCCGCTTGGTCAAAGTGAACAATGTCAAAATAAGGTGGTAATTTAATCCCAAGAGGTTTGGTAAAGTAGGCAAATACTTCTGCCAAAATTCGGTCAGTTGTCTCAAAATCATAGGCAATCTGAGGTTTACCTGGAACATTTGGACAGGAAAGATTTAGCTCAGTCAGACCACGAAACTCACTCTCTTGGACTTTTTTCAAGATAGTATGGGTTTCCTCTGGAGACATTCCAACTAAGGATAGAAAGAAGGTACGATTCGGTTCCTTTTCTTGTAATTCCAGAAGATAGTTTAGGTAATAATCTAAGCCATTATTTGGCAAGCCCATAGAGTTGATGGAACCAAGTGGAACATCTTGATAGCGTGGCTCAGGATTTCCCTGACGGAAGTCCAAGGTCGCTGTCTTGGTCACAAAAGTTCCTGCCGCTGAGTTTTTAACCCCTTCTAGCTCCTCTATCGTCATACAAGCCACACCTGCTGCATTCATCAAACAATTGTCAAACTCAAAACCAGCAATTTGCGTTTTCGTTGATACCATGATTCTGATCCTCCAGATTCCTTTTATTGCTAATATTATACCATATTTTCAGATTTTCTCTTTAAGAAAGGCATTTATAAGAAAAACGTTCGTTTTTTATCTACTTTCAAAAAATCCCAAAAACTAAATTGAAAGAATTTTTAGAAAATTTTTGTTTTTTCTCTTTACACTTAAAAAAAATTCTGCTATAATGACTCACATAATTAAATTAGAATTTAAGGAGAACGATATGACATCTGCTAAAGAATATATCCAAAGCGTGTTTGAAACTGTGAAAGCTCGTAACGGGCACGAGGCTGAATTCCTCCAAGCTGTCGAAGAATTTTTCAACACTTTAGAACCTGTATTTGAAAAACACCCTGAGTATATCGAAGAAAATATCTTGGCACGTATTACTGAACCAGAGCGCGTGATTTCTTTCCGTGTTCCTTGGGTTGACCGTGATGGAAAAGTTCAAGTAAACCGCGGCTACCGTGTTCAATTCAACTCAGCTGTTGGACCATACAAAGGCGGACTTCGTTTCCACCCAACTGTAAACCAAGGGATTTTGAAATTCCTCGGATTTGAACAAATCTTTAAAAACGTCTTGACTGGACTTCCTATCGGTGGAGGTAAAGGTGGATCAGACTTCGATCCTAAAGGTAAAACAGATGCTGAAGTGATGCGCTTCTGCCAAAGCTTCATGACTGAATTGCAAAAATACATCGGCCCATCACTTGACGTACCTGCTGGTGATATCGGTGTTGGTGGACGTGAGATTGGTTACCTTTACGGACAGTACAAACGCCTTAATCAATTTGATGCTGGTGTCTTGACTGGTAAGCCTCTTGGATTTGGTGGTAGCTTGATTCGTCCAGAAGCAACTGGTTATGGTTTGGTTTACTACACTGAAGAAATGCTTAAAGCTAACGGTAATAGCTTTGCTGGTAAGAAAGTGGTTATTTCAGGTTCTGGTAACGTAGCCCAATACGCTCTTCAAAAAGCAACTGAACTTGGTGCAACTGTTATCTCTGTATCTGATTCAAATGGTTATGTCATCGATGAAAATGGTATCGACTTCGATCTTTTGGTTGACGTTAAAGAAAAACGACGCGCTCGTTTGACTGAGTATGCTGCTGAAAAAGCATCTGCTACTTATCATGAAGGTTCTGTATGGACTTACACTGGAAACTATGATATCGCTCTTCCATGTGCGACTCAAAACGAAATCAACGGTGAAGCAGCTAAACGTTTGGTTGCTCAAGGCGTGATCTGTGTATCTGAAGGTGCCAACATGCCAAGCGACCTTGATGCCATCAAAGTCTACAAAGAAAATGGTATCTTCTACGGACCTGCAAAAGCTGCCAACGCTGGTGGTGTAGCCGTTTCAGCCCTTGAAATGAGCCAAAATAGCCTTCGCCTCTCATGGACTCGTGAAGAAGTTGATGGACGTCTCAAAGACATCATGACAAACATCTTCAACACAGCTAAAACAACTTCAGAAACATACGGTCTTGATAAAGACTACCTTGCAGGAGCTAACATTGCTGCCTTTGAAAATGTAGCAAACGCTATGATTGCACAAGGTATTGTTTAAGACTCATTTGCTTAATCCTCAATCGCTACGATTGGGGATTTTTATGTTGGCTTCAAAAAAACTCACCATTAACAGTGAGTTTTAACATCAGAATTTATTTTACTTTCATTAAGGCAGATGACAAACATTCAACAATTTCATCAACTGATTCATCTATGTTTATAGTTCCTTCATCATTCAACATCATTGGAATAAGATAAGAAAAACTCAATGCTAATATGTAACGAACAATTCTTTCATTTGACCAATTTAGAATAAGTTCTTTTTCTTTAAATTGATTTAAAACAGGGCTAATTGGTTCTATTATAGATTGAACAATAATATTTCCTAACTGGATAGAAAGATTTTTATCAATAAAAGAACGCCCCAAGAGAATTTTAACATGCATTTGATTCTCCTGAATGAAAAAGAGCCTATCTCTAACAATACTTTTTAAAAAGAAGGGAAAAGTTTCTTGATCTACTGTGAATTTCTTTTCTGAGAAATCCGCAATCACTTCTGGAATAACCTGTTCTAGAAAAGTAGATAAAATGGCTTCTAAAATACCTTCCTTTGTTTTAAAGTAACTAAAAACCGTTCCTTCTGACACTCCAGCGCGTTCGGCAATAAGGCTGGACGTTGTATTTTCAAATCCAATTTCTGAGAATAATTTTAAGCTTGATAATAATACTCGACGTTGTTTTAAGCTCAAGTTGCTAGCTTCTAACGTCTTAGCATACTTTTGTTCTAAACTTTCCATCGCTAGCACCTCTCTTCTACTCTCTTACTTTTACGACTTTTTTGCCTCGACTGTGTCCCATTTTCAGACTACGATAGGATTCTCTAACTGACTTTAGAGAAAAATCATAAACCTGGTCAATATTCAGCCGAACCTTCCCATCTGAGACCATTTCCGCTAGAGTGTTAAAATCATCATATGTAGAATGTCTCGGACCCGTGAACTGAGCTCCTCTTATCATAACATATGGTGAAGGTACTAGCGTTCCAATAGCCGTGCCCTTCAATCCCAAACTGAAAGCCAATTTAACATAATCACTTCCATAGCAATCCAAGAATTTTGTAATTGGCTTTGCACTTGCTGATAGAAGAGCATTCTGGATGTTTCCTTCGTAAGCTACTGGTATGGCACCTAAGGACTTTAGATAATCTGAATTTTTCTTACTCGCAATTCCAATAACTGTCGCACCTTTAGCAACTGCATACTGTACTGCGATACTTCCAATACCACCTGCTGCTGCTGAAATAACTACAACATCTTTAGAGTTTAGCTCAATCTTTCTAAAAGCACCTCCCACTGTTAGAGAGGCTACACCCATAGTAGCTGCATGGTTCATATCAATCATCTCTGGTTTCAACACAATTTCTGATTCATTGACACAAACTTCTGTTGCCAAAGCTCCCCTCTTGGTCCCCAATCCAGGGTCACTGATCATTGTTCCAAAAACCTTATCCCCTACTGCAAACCGATTTACTCCTTCACCAACTTCTGTGATAACTCCAGCAAAATCCCGACCAACACCTCTTGGAAAAAGAGATGATTTTGACTCAAACCAACGACTTGGCTTCCTGAGTTTTGTCATAAAAGATAGAAATCGGAGTGGCTTTGCACCTTCAAAAGTCTTATAATCAATAGGATTTAAACCAACTGCATGAACTTCTACCCTCACTTGATTCAGTTTCAAAGAATCAGATTTAATGTTCACCAAATCTAGCACTTCTTCATCACCGAAACGACTATATTGTATTGCTTGAACAACCATTTTATGAACTCCTTTACACATCTACAAAATTGAGTGAGTACTCAATCATTTTTTCTTGATTATACACTTATTCTTCATAGATTTCAACTATACTGTTTCTACAATTTCTAACTAAGTTAGCTGTTCATGATAAAAATAGATCTATTTTCTCTTATGAAAGATTATCAAACTATAACTCAAAGAAATCCGACTGCTTATAAAAGCAGCCGGATTTTTATATATCTAATTTTTCAAAAAATTTGCCTGTTGACTGCTTTTCTTTTAACTTCTCCAGCAGCTCATTTTCCAGAAAAGGACTTAGTTCGTCAAAATCTTGACAAACCTTAAAAACCGTCTCTCTATCCATCTGACCATAAGCTAATTCATAATAGTCCTTATGATGATACCAGTTCTGGTCATAGTTGATATCTGTCCGTTGATAGTAAACGATGTTTTGCTTCGGAGTCAGGTAAAGCTTCTGTGTTAGAATGTTTTTCTGATCTTTGGATAGTTTGCTGCGACTGAAAATCTTGACACCTTGAAAAATCTTGCGCTCATGGATACCTTGATTTGTAACTTTTAATTCAACTTTTTTATAGTGCATATAGTCACCTCCAGAAATTACCTACATTATATCAAACTCTGGCAGATTTGCAAGCAAAAGTGTCATTTCCAAAAGTCTTTCGTCGCCTCTAAAATCTCTTCTGTAGGCGTCACTGTAGCCTCAATAATGCTCTTACCTGTCCTTTTCAGATAGGCTTGTATCAGATGATAGCCATAAGCATAGCCTGCAGCATAGGGCATACCAACCGGAATTTGACCCTGTATCTTCGCGATTTCATCACCGTATAGATAAGGAGCCATTTCCGCCATCCCCGTTAGCTGAAGCTGACTGGAGATGATAGGCTTAATCTCTTCTAACTGCTCGAAACTAGTTGAAGTCACCCAAGGACCAATGAAATCTTTGCCATAGAGCTCAGCAGCAAAAGACTCTGCCAATCCTTCACTGACTACCCAGTCTGCTAGTGTCGTCTGCTGGTTCCATTTGACAAATTGAAAGCGGACATTGTGATTGCACTCATGGGCTAACGCCGCCTGCACACGGGGTAAAGTATAGTCATTTGGTAGTAAACTAAGCATGAGGTAGCCTGGAATTCCTCCATCTCCGCTGTAACCCTTATTGAGCTGTAGCATAGGTTTTTCTGGATTGCCCAATAAAATAGTAAAATGGTAATCCTCAACATCTAAGTCATAGCCAGCCTGCTCAAAAAGCCCAATACTCCTTTTGATGGTATCCTGGCAGTCCTGCCAGAGTTGATCAGAGCTCAGAGAGTCGATAGCTGGTCTATCCTTTTCTGAGAGAGTTGAGGGTAACTGATTCATAAAGCCAAGTAGGAAAAGAGCATCAAATCCTCCAGGATACTTTGCTTTCAGAGGAATGTGTTGCGTTTGGTATTTCATTGCAAAAGGTGCTAATATTTTAGCTCAAAAGCAACCTTCTCTCTTTTCTAAAGGAAGCTCGAGCATCTCTTGGTAAACTTTATCTGAACGAATCATATTGATTTGCATAATAATCTCCTTTCTTATCTACTATTAGTATAATCCCTTACCTAAGGTCAGAGTCAAGAAGAAAATTGAAATATCTATTAAAATTTCATTGAAATTACCTCAAACCGTTCGAAAATTACCTTCAATAAAGTTCTTTAATACTGAGATTGTAATATCCGGAGTATCAATAAATTAAAAACTTACTTTTCTACTGTTCATAGGAATGATGATACCAGAAAAAAATAAATCCTGAAGGGTAAAAACTTGTATTATTTTTTATGGAAAGTCTATTATTCAAAACTTGTTTTTCTCCTAGATAAACTATATAATTAGTTTGCCCCATGAAAGATAAAAAGAAAAACCGCTACTCCTAAGAATAGCGGTTTTATATGTTTTTTAAGCTACTAATGTAGTTGCTCTATTATTTAAGAGTAACAATTTGCAAATCCTATTTTCTCCCAGTATTAGTGGGTTAATTCCTCAATTTTCAACTTTGGCAGGAATTTGGTAAGTAAATTGATAATCCAAGATTATCTAAACTGTTTGTAATCTCTTCTGAAATTGTTGAATCACCTGAATAATACCAATGACTATATGTATTCAACGTGGTTGACTTATCAGCGTGTCCTAATCGATATGAAACATATAAAGTATCCTTATGTAACACATTTATAAGATAAGATGCATGACTATGTCTTAATCCTTTCCCTGTAATTTCTGGTACACCAGTAATCTTAGCATGCCTTTTTATTATCCTAGAAATTGTAGACTTACACAAGGGGGCACCAAAACGTGATATTACATAATCTTTATCATCATTCTTGATTTGAACTTCTCGCCATTTTTTAAGTATTGTAATCGTAAAATCATCTAAATCAATTTTACGATTCCCTGCTACTGTCTTTGTTTGTTGTTTAGCATACCATACACCGTTTTTATCTTTCTCAATCGTCGAATGAACATGAATCCATTTACGTTCAAAATCAATATCTTCCCATTTAAGAGCAATACCCTCACTAACTCTTAAACCAGTCATAAAATATAACCAGATCGTCATGTAATTATGGAGTCCCTCATACTCACTAATATCAAAAGAGTTTATTACCTTCTTAAATTCATCAAATGTCCAAAATTTTGTATCAGGGTGCTTTCCTCTAGGATTATCTAATCCTTTAAAAGGAACTCTATCAATATAACCCAATCTTTCTGCATAGCCCAGACATGCTTTAAATCTAGACCACATATTTTTAGCATAGTTACTAGAATACTTGTCTATAATAGCTAAGCGAAATCTTTCACAGTCAATAGTACTAATATCTGATAATTTTTTACTACCAAATTGCTTAATAAATAACTGATGATGTGGTAAAGCGGTCTGATAAGTTACAAATTGAACTTTTTGTTGATAATATTTTAAATAAATCTCTTCCATAAACTCTCTAAAAGTTAGAAAACTATTATTAATAGTAGAGTTCACAAATTCATGTTTTAAACGAAGTATCTCTTCATATGCTTCCTTAAAAGAATTAAACGGTAGTCCCTGTTGATTTTTCCTTCCTTTCTTTTGAATTCTTTTCCCAGTTATTGGATCAACTCCTAATTCAATTTGAAAATAAATTTTTCCTTTTGAATCTTTGTATACACCTTTATATTTCTTTGTCTTTGATATAACCATTTTTCTCACCTTCTATATCTGAAAAAGAAATACCAATTAAATTTTCTACAATATTTTTAGGAGCAATGCCTAACCTTTTATTATCGAAAGGTGAACATCCTAATTGTACCGCATTCTTATCATTTTTTCTAGCTTCTTCAAACTTTTTTACAGCAATCTTTTTTGCTTGTCTAATAATATTTCTCGATGTGTGCTCTGGAAAACCAATCGCAACTAAATCTTTATAGTTTACTGTTTCCATGATTTTACTACTTCCTTTCTTAGATTTTTTCACCTCCATGGCATGACTGATGAAGTCATCATAAGAATTACACTTGCTGCTCTTTTACGGTGGCAGCCTGAACGGTCAGAAGTATCATTGTATATCATTTGTATCATGGCATATAAAGTATCGCTCTATTTTATTGATGGTTTTAAAATCGCTCTTATCATGGCGAGCCATTCAAATCTGCTCCACAAATGAGGAAAGTACCATTTTGGACTATTCAATTGTCAAAGAACAAATAAAAAATCTCCTCATTTTCACACTCTATGAAATTGAGGAGATTATTTTCTAAAGCGAATCTTATCAGGAAAATCTGTCAATCCCAATAGGTAGTCTGTACTGACATCGTAAAAGTTTGAGAGAGTTACCAATACATCTGCTGTTAACGTATGCTCACCCCGTTCAATTTTAGCATAAGCTGAGTTTGTAAACGAAAGTATTTCAGCTATTTGTTTTTGGGTCAAGTCGTGATCTTCCCTCAAATCTCTCAAACGTCTGTACATCTAGCTTTCTCCTGAGAAAAGTATAATATATAAAACTAAGAAATCATTCAAAGTGTCCAAATTGGACATTTTGAACTAAAATTAATTTATTAAACACTTCTCATAAGCATATCTATTAACCGACTGAGAGCAAAGATTTTATCAACTATTTAAAATTACTGACTTTCAAAAATTAGTCTTATTGTAAAATAAAGTGAAACACAAAAGACATGTTTATCTAATATATTATAGTCTCAAAAATATTACAAAATTATAGGAAAATGTTCACAAATCAATCATACCAGCACTTCTCTGAAGCTGAACAATACTAAATTTTAGTTTTATTTAAACAAAGGAAAAAACTGCTTATACTGCTCGTCGTTAGGATAGAAAACGTTCTATTTTTACTTGTAAAACTAATCGAGATTCTGTAATACCGGTGAAACAAATCAATGATAGAAGATCTACTGATAACAGTATTATGCAAATCCAATCTAGAATTTTCATTATCATTCTATAGAAGCTAGCTATTACTTGTAACTAAATAAGATTTAGCCTGACTTTCTGATAGAGTTCACAGAAGTGATGAAAGAAAAAACAAAGGGACATAGTATGAAAACTTTCTTCCACACTTATAAATTCCATCATTTTGATTCATTGGTTTCTTTAACCAAGATGCTTTATGACTATATGCATCAAGAAAAGTTTATTGAATGACCCAGTGTTGTACAACTTTTTAATAAATCTACCAAGACTATATCTCCTAAAAACAACTAGGTGATAAAAATTTATGATGGAGTAGAAGAAATTAATAATTGGATACGTTTCTGATATTGTGAAATGGATTCTGTTATTGCTTAAAATATGGTCAGTGAACCTTCTATTCTGATCTCAGTATAGTGACAAACTTGCTATGCTATCTCAAGGAAACTCTTAGATAAGAAGGTAGAATATGTCAATCAAGATGTGTCATAACGCAAGAAACTGCTTGTAATCAAATCATTACTACTGATAATGAAATCGAGTTTTCTTTACTCAATTAAATAAGAGGTATTAAAAATTTAATTTGCCCGTGCCTATTCATCCTATGGTCATACATTCGATGAGAACTTCATCACTCCTTTACGTGACTTCGTTTCAAAAGCAAATTCACTCAAAGAATTGAAATAAGATTTTATAGCGGATAGTACAAAAATATTTAACGAAAGCCTAGAATAATTCATGGATATAAGTGCTCGAAAAAGCTGCTTGAGTTGACTCAAACAGCTTGAAAGGATTAAATACTATGTTACACTTTATTCTACAAATGGGCTTTAGAATTTCTTTAACATTAGTAGAATAAAGAAAAATAGATAAGTCATCATAGGAACAATATATTTGCGAGGATGTTTCCATAGTTCCTTCTTTATGTTCCATTTCTTAATATACCAATACTTTTCTAAAAATAGGTATAACGCACTCTCAAATAAAGTAAATATCCCTACCCATACTAAAAATATTATACTGTGTGAACTAGTAATATAGACAATTGCAATTAGAAAATTTATAAAAAGATAATAGTATAATAAACACCTTAGATACATATTGTAAAAAATATAAGATTTAGGTAGTGATCGCAAATGTATTCTTAATTGTGGCTCGCTAGAAATTAAACTAGTAAGAGGTGTATTAGTAGATGCTACAGTGAATAGTAATGGGATTTTTAAGTTTTCAGGTAGTTTTTGAAAATATAATATTAAAATAAATAATACTGAGGCGACAGTATTAAAATAAAAATATCTCTCTTTTACCAAATTTGAAACAAAATAATTTTTAAACTTTAAAAAATGATTTGTATTTGAAAAATCATCTAAATACAAAAAATTATCATCTCTTAAAATAAAAATCAACTCAATAGCAATCATGAACAAAAGCAAATAAATTGATTTCAATAAGAGAAACAATGACAGTGAAATAAAAAAATAAAGTAATGATAAAAGATTAGTCACTTTATTATTTAAAGCTCCAAAACACCTAACTAATCTAAAGCTACTCATAATAACAAAGAGGGAAGACAATATAGGTAGTATCAAATTTATTAATTTTGCTTCACTAAAAAGAATGATTAACAATGACAATCTTTCGATTAGATTAGATGCAAACGCCACAAATATAAATTGGATATAAAACTTTGTGTTAGAAATAGGAAGTTGATAATATGCCTGGATTCTTTCTGATTTGAAATAAGATAAAAGTAGTTGCCAAGTACTTACTAAGGTAATTAGTGTTGCTGAAAATAGAAGATAGTTCACATTGTTATGAGAAGGTATTAAATGTCGTATGAGTAAGACTAGTATTAAAGAGAATCCCAAAAAATAAAATCTTTTCCGTGAAAACAAATCTCTACATATGGATATCCATAACATTACAGATTTCCTCCTTATTTCCTGATGGACTCTAACCATTCAGACACATTTCCTTGGAATAAGTTTATATGAGCATTTTCTAGAATATAAAGATAATCACAAACTCGTACGACACTCTCTGCAAAATGAGTACTTAACAGAACGGTACCATATTGCTTATACTCCAGTAACATCTTATATAAAAATTCCGTGGACTCGAAATCTAAACCGTCAAACGGTTCATCTAAAATCAATAAAGGTCTTCTAAGATATAATCCTACTATCAAGAAAACTTTCTTTTTATTACCAGTTGAAAGGTCTCTGATCTCTTTTTTGCAATACTCTTCAAATTTAAATCCGTTAACTAAAAATTCCAATCTTTTTCTTTCTATCGAACAATTATAAAGTTGACAGACCATTTCCAAATATTGCAAAAAAGTCCAGTTTAAAAAGCTTTCACTTTCTGTAAATACTGTAAACTTATTTTGTCGATAAAATTCTGAACTCAGCTGGACTTCTTTATCGAAAAACTTAAAATATTCCAGAGTAAAAACATTATTGTTAAATACACTACTTAAAGTTTTAATAAACGTTGTTTTCCCAGCACCGTTCTTTCCAATCAAACCATAGATTTTGTTTTGATTTAAAATTAAATCTATGTTATCTAATATTTTACTATTCTTAAAATATGCAAAATTCAACTTTTTTAGTTCTAATAGAGTTGTCAAATTATCTCACTCCTTTATACAGATATACTCCACCCACTATCATAAAAGCAACTGCATATAGATATTCTTTCATGAAAACAAACATAAATGCACCTACAAAAAAGCAAATAGCAATTGCGATTCTAAGTTTTTTGTTCATTGTTTAATTTCCTTTCTAAGATTATTGGTACAAGGTAGCTAAAAAGTAATAAACATGTGCAAACTATAGAAAATATATTTTTGTCAAACACAATATAATAAACTAATACCATTGGAAATATTATTGCTGAGAAATAATTAGTATTGAACTTTGTTAATCTACTAGAGATAAATGAAATAATTGCCAAAAAAACAAATGTTATCAAGTCTAATACACTAACACCCATAAGAATGAAAGTCAATATAATTAAAACATATTTATATTTAATAACCAGTAACTTATATTTTATAATTAGATAAGAAAAAGAAAATATAAGTATTAAAAAATTTAAGAAGTAATTTTTATAATATAAATTGATGATTGATGACGAAAAAGAAAAAGTGTTAAAATACATTATCAATGTGTACATCAGAATATTAGCATTTATCAGATAAATTAGATACTCAATTTGTTTATAGTTAGTTAAAGCAGATCTTGTAGATAAGATAGATAGTAGTACCTTTATATATTTCTGTTCACATAGAATTAATAACCCTCCTAACACTATAAAATCTCCGATTGTTATTTTAAATTCTAAATTGCAGTAACTATTAACTATATTTCTTAATGCCAATAGAACTAGGTTGATTAGAAATAGAATTATTGCTTTTTTTTCATTTTTCTAAAACCTCCCAATTAAATTCTCTCCAAAAGTCTAATATATCAAAATTAAAACCAAAAAGATCAAATAAATAAGTTGTCTGTTCTATAAATAATTGAGTATTAGTAAGTAGTAGCTGGTATCGCATTAAGACATTATCTTTATTTTTTAGCATAAAATCAAAGACTTCGTAATCATCAAATGTGATCTCATAATTTCCTTTTGCCTCGTTGACATTAAAACAAAAATTGTCATTCGTTATTTTAAACACTTTTAAAATGGTTAACAACACTTTATAATCATAAAAATCTATGAGTTGAATAGTATTAGAATCCTTCCAAATTATCGAATATTTGTTTATATTAATAGTGGGATTTTTCATATATTTGCCGTTGTTTTTTGAGGAAAAATGAAAACGAATTTTTTTATAATTCATCTGATGCATCATATTTTTTAAAACTGTTAAATCAAAGGCTTCAATAGTTCTAAGACTTCCTAAAACAATATCAACGTCTGGTGTACTATCCGAATATAATTTTCTTTCTTCGTAAATAGTCTTTTTTTCGATCAAGAAGTCCTGTTCATTAAAATTTAAATCAAATATTAACTTATTGGTATTAACTGTTGATTCTGTATATACCAAAATAAATGTAATTCGATTCTTATTCGTTAAAGCGTTAAAAATATTCATTTTACTTTCATAATCATCAAACCACGACTTATTAGCTCTAACCCATAGATGTTCTAAAAGGTGTAAATACCCTTCCCTAATTGAACCATTAAAATTAAAAATTATTCTCTCAATAGTAACTTCTCCTAAATCTGAAACTGGTTTAATAAAAAACGTACAATCTTTCTCCATTAACTTCCTCCTTATTATGCTTTTAAACACACTATTCTCCTGCTATTAAAAATTTTCACAATATCTTCGAATTTTATTTTATCGATTATTTCTAACAAAGTTGATACATTTGCATCAATTTTTAATAGCTGAAAAGGTAATAAGTAATGGTCTATTTGATATAAAGTTGTTGAAAATATTATTTCTTTTTTCAATCGACATTTAGCAAGTTCGAACTCGCCCTCAGTTAACTGAACATTGGTATACATGGTATCTAATCTAGAAATTTTATCTTTTGAATAACTTGTTATTAGTCCGATATAAACAACGTTCAAATCTTCATGAAACTTTGATACAGTTGTGTAACAAAGTCCTTGATTTCTAATCTCTGTTAAAACGCTATTTTGTGATTTAAAAATTTCTTCTAATAACTTAGCTGACAGCATATCTCCTAATTCTTTTATCTCTATATTATCACATAGGAAACCGACATACGTTAATTCTCCTTCTTTAATTATAATATTTTCTGTAGTTTCTAATTTAACTCTAGAATATTTTTTGACACTATAATTTTCCCATTTTAAAAAATTTTTTAAAAAGTATCCTAAGGATTCTTTTGTAGGAATAGAAGCATTTGCAGTTACTCCGCAGCAAGATATTGTACAATTAATGTTATCATCTTTTACCACCTTGTAAAGTTCAATTTCTTTATTATATAAAAAATTTAACATATCATAAATTTTATCTTCAGAAATACGATACATTGATTTTATATAAATAATTTCTGTCATTCTCCCATTACAACCGAGAGCAAAAATTGAAATTATTATTCCGTTTTCGATTCCAAATTTTATTAAATCATCCTTAAGTAACTTATGAATTTCTCTTAGTTTTTGTTTAATAAATAAATTAGGAATAGGTCTATAATATTTATAAGAAAAAAGATAATTACTCAATAACCTTCCCTCCCTTATATTGTTCCATAAACTTCTCTAATTTATTATAAGTTATCCAAGAACAATATTGTTCTGGTGCTTTATCTACATTACTTTCCAGTCCTTTCATGTAGCATCCAAAACAATTACTGTAATTTGGACAAGATTTAGAACAACCGTTTTCATCACTAGGGGGATAGATATTGCTAATTTTTTGATAAACATCATCAGAAAAAATTTCCTCCATACTACCATCGTTTATATTTTTGAAAATCTTATTCTTAGGAAAGATAGGACAAGGTCTTAAATTACCATCTGCACCAATTAAAATAGTATTTGTTCCAGCACCACAATTAGAAGAAGATTTTAGATAATCCTCCGATTCGATAATTGGAATTAATGCTCTATACTTAAATACCGTCTCACTCAAATAACGTGAGTACTCTTTTGAAAATTTCGTACTACTATTTTTATTGAAGTCCGTACCTCTGCCAAAATTTTCTACAAAATTATAAACAAAAAGTTCCGCTCCTAACTCAATTGCAAGCTCAGCAAGTTTATCAACCTCCCACATATTTTCATCAAAAATAGAAGAAGCTACTCGTACATGTATTCCGGCTTCTGTCAGACGCCTAATATTTTTACAAGTACTCCTAAATGAGCCTCGCATACCTCTAAACTTATCATGTAATTCCTCTCTAACACTGTCTAAAGAAATACTCATAACTAATTTATCTTTGTTTTTCTCTAATAACGACAAGCTACTTTTCTTGAGTATTGTTCCGTTTGTTAATAAGGCTACTCTACTAAACTCATTAAATGCCAATTCTAGTATTTTTTCTGCATCCTTATTCATAAATACTTCTCCACCAGTGATTTCAATACTCAAAACGTTACTCGCTTTTAGTTTTTTCACAAGAGACTTGAAACCCTCGTAATCAATTGCAGTTGTTTTGTTACAGGATGCATTTAAATAGCAATGAGCACAATATAAATTACATTTTTCAGTAATCTCAACTGTTACATGTAAAGGAGAAATAAGTCTTGAATTTCCATAAATATATAGAGGCAAATTTGCAATCTCTGGGCTCTCTTTGATTGCAATGGCTCCTTTTTTCATCATTTCATTCAAAAATGTCTCAATCCAACTTCGATCATCTTCTACTAAGTTGTAAGTATCAATAAAGTTTTCTATAAATTCCTCCATATTTTGCTTGCCGTTGATAGCTTCTAGAAGTAATTTTCCTGTTTTATTAACTGTAAAATAGTCAAATTGTTTCCGTTTGTTCGCATCGATTTTCTCGACGATTACATTATAGTCCCCTTTTGTTTGATATATTGTAACTTGATTATCCAACACTAAATACATTTTTATCCTCTTTCAATCAAAAAATAAGCAGTAGGTCATTATATATTAGATATTTAATTTATAATTAGCAATTATCCAAATGCAGTAAATACAGCAGATACTCCTGCAATTTCAAAGTCAGGAATTGGACCGTCAGCTAAACAAACAGCACCAATCGCGCAAACACTACATCCTTTGTTATTTACAACAGTTGCTTTTTCAATTTTTACAGACGGGTTGTCAATCTTATTGTTCTTAATCATGATTAATCCTCCTTGATTATAAAAACTATTAGACCTACTGCCTAATTTTATTATATCACTAGCAGTTGGTCTAATAGTTTTTATCCCTAATTTGCAATTAGTTACTATTAAGTACTCTCTCAATATATTTTTCCCATCTATCTACTAAATTCATGCTTTCCAAGGTTTTCAGAAAGCCAATACACTTTCTCATCTCTAAAATATTACTCAATTCATTTGTCATCTTAAAATTGTAACAACTATCTATGAGGTGAAAAACTAATCTTTCATATAATTCTGTTTCATCAAAAAATAACTGGACTAATTGTTCTCTATAATAAGATGCATCAACTATATTATTTCTTTCTACGCTGAGGCTAAAAGCATTAAATAACATACTAGTAATTAATCTTCTATGGGTCGGTAAATATTTATAAAAATCAGTTCTCCTCACCATTTCCTTCGTTAATATCATAATACTTGATTGGCAAAAAATTTCCATTGTGGAGGAAAATAGCTCTAATTCATATTCACCCCAGATATCTATGCTGAATAAATAGTCTGATATAAAATCAATTTCTTCAGAAGTCACAATATTATCTTTCTCAATTTCTTGGAGCTTTAACTTAATCAAAATTATTGTTAATTTCTTACTTAGTTTCTCCTTTTCCTTTTCTGTACAATTAATGAGGAGTCTTCTCAAGGCTGGGCTGTTGTTCTTATAAAAATAATTATTTATCTTATCAATTACCTCGAAATTACTCATCTTATGAAAACCACGCCCTAAATACATAAACTCTTCTAAAGATACATCCAGTGTCTTTAAAACTGAAAGTAATTTACTAAGAGTAATATCTGTATATCCATTTTCAAATCGAGATAACTGAGAGGTAGAAATCTCATCATTAGCAACATTGTAAAGAGAGAGGCCCTTAGCTTCTCGAATTTTTTTTAAGATTTGTCCTAAATTTTTCATTGGTTACTCTCCTTGTTGCAGATTAGGGATGATTTCATATATAAGTAAGCCAATTAGTTTTCAAATATTCTAGATTTTAGTAAAACTAAAATAGTATTTCTATTGTTAGAATACAATAAAATCGTTTAAGATGCTCTGAAAAATATGCTTTAGGTGACAACAATTATTAAAATATAACAGTTATTATTTATTAATCGATAAGAATCTTGCCTATTTCCTACTAGTGGACCTGATATACCTTTATATGATAAATATCTGCAAGTTACCAATCTGAACGCTGAGAAATAATCCGAAACAATATAATCAAAATAATTCTTCAAATCCAGTTTTTCAAGACTTATTTCTATACTGAAACAACATCTTTCCAGAACTTCAATAATATCTTTTTGTGTTAAATCATTATTTAACTAAATCTTTGGAGGTAATACGTTTTCAAAGCTACTTTTTACCATAGATTTTGATCCTTCAACACATATTACTAAGCCAAAAATGCTCTAAATTTTTGAAATTCTAACAAATCCCACTCAATTTCATAATCATCTTTGACTTTCACAATATCTTCCTCAAAATAACATGGAATAAATATAGTTTTCTTTTGAAATGGGTTCAAAATAACCATATCTAATAATTTATTACTAGCAATGATATACAGACAAATGACATCATCAATATGATTTTCAACCAGTACATGTGTTTTTAACTCCAAACGATTAGACACACTTGGCTGTTTTATAATATCGTATGTAAATTTTTTCATGTTTGAACTCTCCACCTTCGATATTCCATAATCTAAAGCAACCGTATCAAGTGCTAATAATGGTTGAGTTAATTTACAAGAACCGACTCCAGTGAAATGATCCTATCACATTGCCGTGCTTGCTCCATGTTATGCGTAACAACCAAAATTGTTTTACCAAATTGATCTCTCAAAGTTCGAATCAAATCGAATGCTTTTTGAGACATTTCAGGATCTAACGATCCGGTTGGTTCATCTGCTAGGACAATATCTCCGGGCTTTAAAATAGCTCTCACAATCGCAATTCTCTGCTGTTCACCTCCTGATAATTCATTGATTTTACTATTTAACCGATTTTGTAGACCAACAAATTCTAGCGTTTCCTTGATTCTCTGCTCCTTCTCCTGTCTAGAGAAATTCGAAAAAGTCATGGCAAGCATCAGGTTATCTTTCACACTAGATGTAGAAATGAGTGCATTGGATTGAAAAAGATAGTTGATGACATTCCTTCGGTAATGAACTGCTGATTGCGAATTTACCTTAGGCAAAACTTTTCCGTTGATTAGGATTTTACCACTGTCAACAGTATCCAATAGTCCAATCATATTCAGGATAGTCGATTTTCCAGAACCAGAAGGTCCTACTAAAGCTACAAATTCATTTTCCTCAATATCGAAGCTTAAGTCTTTGAAAATTTCTCTTGAACCAAATTGTTTTGATACATTTTGTACTGAAATTCTAGACATGAGATTACTCCTTAAATAATTGTATGATACTCTCTCCTTCTTTACGGAACAAGCTGAAGTAAAGAAGCATTATCTGAAAAGCAAATGTAGCTAGTGTCATGACTATTCCCAACTTAGAACCCACTAAGATAGAAACGATTAATTCCACCACAGAAAAACTAATAATGAGAGAAAGCACACCAATATATCTTTTCCATGGTGAGAATCCCATAAAGTATTGAACATACAATTTTTCTTCAAATAACAAGCGGTACATTAAGACAAAACTCCAGAAAATAGCCATCATCGTAATTATGATAATCGCTATGATCGTGCCGAAAAGATAAAATGTATAACTCAGATCTTTTTGAAGACCATTGATAAAGTTCTTGACAGTTGTAAAACTCAACCGATTATCCGTTAAATCTGGAAATTCTGTTTCTAAAACGGACACTACCTGTTCCATCGTTTCCCTATCACGAATCTTCAAAAGACCATTATAGCCACTGACAACTAAGTTTGCCGACTCCATGAAATATAAATTCTCTGGTGTTGAGACAAAAATAACTGGATTCTCACTAGTTGTACCATAAGAAATGGAATCTGACCAAGTAAATATTGGTCGAGACGGTTGATAAACCTTGAACATAAATTTCTGATTTTCTGTGAAATTAGTTTGTAAATCTCCCGGTTTTACAGTGACACTTTCCTGTAAATACGCCTTCATCACCTCAAGTTCTTCTGTATTGAGCGTGTTAGGTAGAAGATAAAGTCGAGTACCATTCCTCATCTCTAGCAACTCTTCATCACTTAGGGGAATACCTAGGTCTTGCAGGTAATTATAGGAGAATTTCAAATACCAAAATGGTTTTTTAGGGACATGCTGGTATGTCCCATAGACTGCATCAAGGGACTCCTGATTAAGAAATTGTCCTTGGGCAATATAGACACCTGGAAGCTCAGATATACGCTGGTAAAAGTTATACATACTACGCTCAAGGGAATTTGTAGTTCCTGCATATGTACCTACATCATCTCCCTCAACAAATCTGGATATAACGTACATATCTTCAACATTCTTCCACTCCCTAGATACTTTCATATTATCAATAAACTGATTCATTGGAGCATCTAAAGAGTAACTGACTGCGATTAACAAACCAGCTACCAAGGTATAGAATAACAAGCAGGTTACCATTAAAGGCTTCATTGGTAATCGTTTATGAATTGCGGCTAATGGAGAAACCGAATAAACAATAATCGTTGGAATAATGAATATAAATAGTAGCAACAAGACTGAGAGGCTGACTCCAGCAAAAACTAGAATAAACGATGATAAACCAAAACTAGACCAGCCTGACAACAACCAACTACATAAAGAGATAATTGGAATAGTGTAGATTGAAAATAGTAGAGAATTTTTGAAAAAAGCAGACCATAATTCTTTTCTATCCCATCCTAAAAGAATCAATGTTCCGAAATGTTTAAAGGATTGAAGAACACAGATTAAGAATAGGATCAGTAAAATGAAGGCATTTACTAAGATGCTGATAGCAAGTATTATTCCCCAAATTCCCTGATCAGTACTACTTCCAAAACTTTCTTTTGTCAAATCCTCAACAGAAATACCTGACACCTTTGAAAGATGCAGCAAAAAGTTATCTCTTGAGACAGCATCGTGGAGACCATTGATATGGTATATCCCATTAATCGTATTAGTGTTTTGGAAAGTATAATCTAATCGTTCAATGACTACAGGTGTGCTAAATAATAAATCTGGAAGCTCGTAAAGCATATTATTTGAGCCTTTGTCAAGTCCAATAGTCATACTATTATCACTATGAGATAATAAATTTGCAAATTGTTGTTGTGAGACAACTATTTTACCCGTACTTTCAAAATCTGAAAAACCAGCAGAGCTACCAAGGATGTCTATATAAATCCTATTTGGACCTTCTCCTGTATCACTACTTTCAGAACGTTTTGTCCATATGGACAAGTCACTCTGTTCTAAAAAATAATTAAATACATCTTGTGATTGCTCTTCTGTTAACTTCTGAAGATAAACTGTTACGGTCCCGGAATGATGATTATAACTCTGCCATGACTGTTGATACTGTAAACCTGCTAAAAAAATTGCCACCAGAGCAAGTAAGATACTCTGGATGGCAATCAAAAACAGGATTAAGTATTTCATTTTACCTAATAACATGTTTTTGTATGTCATAGGCACTTACCTACAATTCCAGTAACATTCAGCTGTACCAGTTCCGATGAATCTAGAAGCACGTGCTTCTACTCCAGGGGATCGCCAGCCTGAGAATGCCCCGTTAGCAGATGCTGAGTGTTCGTAAACACCAGACTGAACATTTGAATAGCTCCAAAGACCAGCAGTGCGACCATAATTCCAATAAACTGCAGTACCTTTATACCAAACTGTTGCAGCTGAAACAATCGAACCACCTGCACCAGCTAAAGTCAGTGCAAGTAAAGATGTTGTAATTATTTTTTTAATGCTTTTCTTCATCGTAAAGCCCTCATTTCTTTCACTTAAAATCTAACTATAACAATGACTGCATTTAGAAGTATCAACAAATCACACCCTGGTACATTGGAATCCCTTCTTTCTAATTAAAAATTAGATAAAACAGAAATACTATATAGTTAATAGTATTTTCATCATTTAATCAACTAATCAGCCTTCCCAACATCAAGACCATTGGACTTCTTTTGTGATTGCACTCGAATCTCCAATTGTTTATTCTTCTGAATAAACTGTTGGTAAGGAATTGTATTACTAAACATAAAAACACCTAGTAATGCAAATGTAACTAATTTTTTAATCCCACATTTTTTTCTCATGCAATGAAACCCCTTTCTGTTTCCTTGTTTTTATTCTAACATATATATATTACTTAGTCAATTATTTTTATTACATTTTGAACTTTTTTTTATTTTATTGCCATAAAGAATTATTCATTCCTTTAACTTGCTATTTTGAACTAAAAATTTTATAATGAAATTAAGCACACAAATAGGAAGGTTTATTATCTTTAATGAATACACTCGCAGAGAAATTCAGATTGAAAAGAAAAGAGTTGAGACTCTCCCAACAAACTCTTGCAGAAGGAATTTGTGAACAAAGCCAGATTAGTAAAATTGAGAGAGGGCATTTCATTCCCTCCGCAGATCTTTTGTTCAAACTCTCACAACGACTTGAAGTACCATTAGATTATTTTTTTAATGAACAAATTGAAATTAAATCTAACCTCTCTAATTTCAAGCAATTATCTGCTCGATTATTAGATGACAGAAATTATGACAATTTGGAATATATTTATAGAATAGAGATTGAACGAAGTACTTTTCTAACACTAGAAGACCGAACTTACCTTGAATGGATTAAAGCTATTATTGACTTCTATCAATATGACAGTAAGTGTGAGGCTATTTCTTCATTGGAAAATATATTATTAAAAGTCTCCTCAAATACTCTGATTTATTTAAAGGCATTGAATACTCTATCTAATTTCTATTCCTTAGTGGGTCGTGAACAAGAATATGAGGCAAACTACTCTCATTTAATGGAGTTATATCAGACAAAAGATTTTGAGCATCAAGAGTATTTATTTGGCTACATCAGAGTTCGTTACAACTACGCTCACTACCTAGTGTCAAAGGAAAAATATAACGAAGCTATCCAAGAAGCTCTTGAGACGATTGAACTCTGTAAACAAAGACAGACAAGCTACCAACTGGCTCCTCTACTTATTCTTGTAGGAAATGCTGGAGCCAAATTTCTAGACAAAGAACAAGTCAAAAATTATTATATAGAAGCAAAAGAGTTATGTAAGATTTATAACAATCCTTTAATGTTGATGAAGATAGAAAATTATTTGAAAGAATTAGATACTGTTTAGTTAATCTTGACATTATAGTTTTTTCTGAAACGTTAAATAACCTGTAAGGCTGATAGTGAAATTAATACTATCAGCCTTATAATTTTTCCATGGTATCTCAAATAACTATACTGATTTTGTTTCCCGTTCTAATTTGGTAACATTTTGATTTCTTGTGTTATCAAGTATATTGATAAAATTCTCTAATCTCCTAATCTTATATTCATAATCATCTATCCATTTAGTCATAAATCTTTGATTTTCTTCGATTTCTTTCTCCACCTGCTCCAGTTTGATAGCTGAAGTCAGGTTCATCTTGGCATAGTCATATTTTGCCAGTCTTCTATTTTCTGGGTCTGAGTTGTTGAGATTGATTAAGACCTCTGCTACCTTATTTAGATGAGCAACCTTATCCTGCAAATCTGTAATGGTCAAATCCAGCTGGGCGATTTCCTTGATTAACTCATCTTTGATTTCCTGGTAAGACTGATTGTTAAGGTCTAATTCGATAAGAAGATTCACCTCTGCGATTTTCTCTTTGAGGTTGGCAATGGTTGGCCGCCTACGTTTAGGGATATGCGTGCTGTCGTGAGTAAGTTGACGGATTAGTTCACGCCCTCTCATGTAACGATTGAGGTCTGAACTTTCTTTGTTAAAGATGAAAAACTGGGCGGTCTCTCGTATAAAGACATGGTAGGACTTGTCTTGTTCGTTCTCATGAATATCCAAGTTTCGGTTTGGGATAAAGACCAAGCCGTCTTTTTTGACACCGTAATTCATCGTGATGAAAAGACCTTCCTTGACCACCTTATCAATCTGATACTCTGCTAGGACAACTTCAAACTCCTGAATCTGGTCATGTTTCTCTTTGAACTCCTTGTAGGCTGTTAGGAGTTCCTCACTTGAGAGTTTATCCTTGTCCTGATCTTCTTGATAGGTCTTCAAATCATAGACAAAGTTAGTCAAGTCAGACTCTGTTATGCTTTCTCTTTGGTCAAAATAATCCTCAAAAAACTGGACATCGTACAAATTTTTCGTACTGACCTTTTTATTCTCTATAGAAATGGTTCGACCGTTCTCAGTCAAGGTAAAGGTCACATGCTTTTTCTTCAGGGAGATTGTCAGGTTTAACTGCTCTGCCATTTCCAAAAGATGAGAGAGGTCACGGGCTCTAGGCAAAAGAAAATCCAATCGCTGCTCAATGGCTCGTGTCGCAAACTGCTCTCGGAAATAGTCCTCGGTGTAGGGCTGTCTCTTATCCAGCTGCTTACCGCGAATGACCTGTTTCATCTCTCGGTCAGTCATGAGGAATCTGGCGTGCTTGTGGGAAAAATCCATCTCCACGTTTAGAGCAGGAGCCTTGGCCAAAAAGTCCTCAAAGTTTTTGCTGTGTTTCATGAGAAAATAAAGCCGTTGCTTGAGTTCAAACTTATGATTGGTCTTGCGGTAAGCCTCAAACTTCTCGTGCGAATAACGGTTAGGCTGGATAATCGTTGCTCCTGCTTCCTTGGCCAAGCGGTCAGAAATCATGCGAAGGTTTCTCTCTTGAGCGTAATCCCATTTGAGCTTCTTGTCAGAATTGAGGTCAACAGAGTTTATTAGGATATGATTATGCACATGGTTTCTATCTGTGTGTGTTGTCACGATAAAACGAAAGTTTCCACCTGTCAGTTCCTTGATGGTCTCGTAGCCAATGCGGTTGATTTCCTCTGGTGTCAGCTTATCATCAGGCGAGAAAGACTGGATCAAGTGATGGGCATGGATTTTAGTTTGTTTGACCTGTTGGCGGTCGTTTCTGGAATCGTAGAGCCTGTCATTGTTAGTTAAGTTGGCCTCATACATATCCACCATCTCCTCATAACTAGGAAAAACCAAATAGTTCCTCATGCCAAAATCAGAAACCAACTTCAACTGCTCCGTCTTTTCAGGATTGAGAATATACTTGATGAGGCTCTTGCGATACTTAGTGCTGTGAACCGCAAAGTGCTTAGTGACTACCATAAAACTCCTTCAGTTGCTGGCATTTAATATTAAAGTCACTTTCAACTTCTTTAATCAATTGACCAATGCCCTGTACCAACAACTCACGGTCACATGGTTTTAAGATGTGAGTCTGATTGACCGTCCGTGCAATTTGATTAAGGTTGTTTCCGATACGTTTCAGTTCAAAGACCAGATCTTCATAGTTGCTGGTGTCAATGGTTAGGAAGGTCATGTTAGGGTTAAGCAAAACTTTTCTAGCATAAGCAGAGAAATTTTTACAGCGACTCTGTCCGATACGGTCGTACAAGGTCGCAAGTTCCTGGTCTGTCAGAAAAACTTTTTTAAGATTAGTTCGGTAACGATTTTCCATCCCTAACCTCCCATGTACTTGTCCCGAAAGTCTTGACTGAGTGGGATAGTCTGGTTAACCTCTGCTATTAGCTCCTGTACGCAGGTCAAGATAATCCGTAGGTGCTCTGCCGTGACTTGGTGGCTTTGTTCAGCCAAGATAGTCACCTGTAAAATATCTCGGCTGATTTGTTCCATCTTTTGGTATTGCCAGAGGGTAAACCAATCCGTCATTGACTTTCTTCCCTCGATTGCATCAAGTAGCTTTTGACGAACAAAGGGAGAAAATTGCTCTACATGTTCCTGTTTCATCAGCTTCTGAATCTGTTCCAGCTCCTCTGGTGTCAGATTGATTTCCTTACGGATAATGCGGTATTGGTCTGTCATCTTGTCATACTCCTTCTCTACTTGCCTCTATCGGGTCATCCCCGATACCGTATGGGATACGGGTGCTTCCTAAAAGCCTCGAAAGGTTCTTTTTCGGCTTTTGCGAGCTCAGATATTGTGTCCACAATATCCCAAAAATCATATCGCCAGCCTATCAAAACCTTCTAGTTTTGACAGCCAACGATAAGATAACTTGGTGACTTCGCCCCCAAACCCCCATAGAAAATCAAAAATTGATTTTCTTAGGAATAGTATTAGGATAACAAGGATGATTTGGAAAAGGTATCACAACATGAAAAATGAGGGGAAAAAAAGAGAGCCTGAGCTCTCAGAAATGAAGATGTAACAAAATCAAAAGATATAACTCTCCAACTAGATTTTCAATCTTGCCATAGACTTGGAGTATCATTCATATGTACTCTATCACATTTTTCAATCTCAAGATATAAATCTTTGAGTAAATTTATACTAGTTAATACTGCTTCACCAGTATTCAATTTCCTGACTTGTGCAATCTGCTGCTCAGATAAATGATTACTAATTGCTCTAATCTCATCAATAGCTGTTAAACGGTGAATAAGTAACGTACCAATTTGACCTAATAGAATTTTATCAACATCATTAGGATTCTGTGTCGTTAAAAAAAGAAATATACCTTTTTTACGACCTTCTCTTGCAATTCCTGTTAGCCCCGTATAAAATGATGTCTCTCCTATGTTATTAGATTTTGTATATCGGTGTACCTCATCAATAAAAATTACGAATGAATTGATCTCATTTTTGGGGATGTTTAATAAAAAATTTGTTACCAAATCAATTATCATCCCACCAATACCATCTGTAGTACCAATCCTTGATGCATCTATATAAAGAGATTTTTTTGATGTGGTTGCAAAGTTTTTTATAATATCTAATAAGTTCTCTTTTTGAGAACTAAAGAATGTTTTAAAATTTGTATTAGCTAATTTATAATTTACCTTTTGTATCAGATATTGATTTATACCAAAATTAAATGCATCTGCCTTATACACACCAGAATTTGTTTGTTGAGTAGTTTCATTAGCTATCTGCTCACTTAAAAGTGATAAATCGAAATCTTTATCATTAGATGTTAGCTGATTTAATTCTCTTTCTACAACGTTTACTGACTTACCAATTTTTACATATGGTCCTGTTAATCCCTGCTTCAATTGATATCTTAAGCCTCTAATTGCTTCTGCTAAAACAGCAGGTTGAGTACCATCATTGGTTTCAAATAATATTGACCATTACTGCATTGACAATTCGGATACAGGAACAAACGCTTTTTCTCCTAAAACGTATTTATCAACTTCATCTTCTGAAAAAGATAAGCTATATTCACCGGTAGGATCAATAATCAAAGTACGTATATTATTACTTATTAATTTATCTAATATCGACAATGCAGATGTTGATTTTCCACTATTAGTTGTGCCAATGGTTAATAAATGTCTGTCAAATAAAGTTCTAGGCTGAAAAGAAATAGGGTAATTTTGAGAATTTAACGATAGATTTGAAAAGGATGACAATTTTTTCTCCGAATTTGGTTTAACTTCTATCGAGGATACGAAATGTTCAATTATATTTCTATCTGCTATGTAGACTTTATCAGTTAATCCTACAGTATGAGTCCCAGGTAACTTGAAAAATTTATCACCGATTGGTATAAAACCTAAAATATCAATATTTAATTCTGGATAAACATTTTCTTGAAATCCCTTTGCTACCATTTCATGAGAATTCACTCCATTTTGTATCTTTGACTGAAATAATTCTCCAAAGTAAATTCCATCATTTGAATCTATAGCTACAAAATAATTTATTGTATTAGGAATTATAGCTATATTCTTTAGCTTTTTAAAAGCTAATAATGTAAGATTTTCAACTTGAATAACTATATTACTACGGTATACTTTCGACACCATGCCTAAATAAAAATTACTCTTATCTAACTCATCATAAAAATCTTCAATCCGCATATTTATCACCTAAATACTCTGTTAATCCATCATTTAATGTAGCCTTTAAAAAGACAATTGGATTATGTACTTCCATTAGATGCGTTATTTCTTTCCAATTATCGTTTTGTTGATCGATGTTAAAGTCAGAAACTACTACCGTTAAACCAGAGTTATTTTTGATCGCTTGTGTAATCATTTTAGAAATATGATTGTCCGAAAAGCTAAATCCCGTCGTAATCAGTAGTGTATTTTGCTTTTTTAATAATTCCTGGAATTTAGTAAACAGTTCAAAATATGGTTCCTGATAGCTCTGAGCATATTTATCAGAACTTGGAAAAATCATCACCGTATTATTGATATTATTAATTGCATTTTTCTTTTTCCTATAAATATTTCCATCTTCACCTCTTTCCCAAGTCAGAGAACCGTGAATCTTAATTAGATTAAACACTTTGTCCCTGTACTCTAACTCACTCGTTTTCATTATTGGCACTTCTCTAATAAGATTCCAATCAAAAATATCACTCTCAAATTTTGGATCTTCAACAAAATTAAAACCATCAAATATTATATAATTCAATTTTGCCCCTGCCTCCTCAAATAAAGTATCATAATTTGTTGTAACTACTGAAAGCTTATTGGGAGACTTAATTTTTTTAATCAATATGTTTAAAATAGCACCATGTTTTAACTTATTCCTATCATAGCTATAGTCAGTATTTTTCTTTATAATTTTAAGAATAGTATTGAGCGACTTTTCATATTTTACCTTTCCTCTTTTTACATATGGAGCATAGTGTTGTAAGCTAGATAAAAAGTCCTCTAAATTAAAATCTTCACTTAAAATCTCTATTTCAACATTATTATCATCAGTAATTTTTTTAGTGATATTACCAAAATCAATAATTTTTGATAGTTGGACCAGCGAATATATGTCACTCCGTTCATTCAGTTGTTCAAAAACATCTTGAGCAATCATTGCTACAGTCTTTCCAAATGCGTTATTTATTACATCGTTTTCAACTACAACTGAAGCTCCAGCACCAGCTAACAGTACTATATTGTCAAATTTTGTATGAAGAATAGTATTCAAATCTTGTTGAATTAACTTTTTAAAATCAGTTATATCAAAAGTTTTATCCTCTTCAATCAAAGTCAGCTGCTCACTGTTTTTAAAGAACTCATTACTTTCCATATAGTAGGTAACATTTGCAGACTTATAAAAATATTCTTTCATAAACTATTTCCATTCTCCTTAACTTTATATAGCCTTTTTAATCTATCTTTCTCTATTTGCATCATCTCTTCCTCAACTTTGCTCCATTTTCCAAAGATACACTCTTGTAGCACTTCTACTGCGGAGCCTTCATCAGTTTCAGAATCATAGATACAAGTTCTATCTCTTTGATAAATCTGACTCTGCTCAAAGAGTTTATCGCTTTCGAGCTCCTTTAGGTTATCAACCAAGTTCTCTACAATCCCATCATGGTGTTCTTTGGGTGTTGCTCTGGCCTGGGTCGGATCTATAACATAAAGCTCTTCGTAACGAATCAAGGTGCTGAGATAAGAAAGCTCTGGTTTGGTACCAATTACAGCTAAAGAAACTAGGTAACCTTTAGAACGGAGTAATTGAGCAGTCTGACGAGGAACTTTAGTGGTACACAAAGTCCCTTCAATCAGCAAATGATAGCCTTGTGTGCTGAGTTCATCAACTAGATGCTCTACCATTTTTCCTGCAAATCCCTTTGTATAATCCACACTATCTTTACCATATACTTGCTGCAGTTCTAAATAGTGTGGGTGCTGAGAACGAAAACTATCGCCACCTATGATAACAATATTTCCTTGAAATTCTTTCTGTTTTATACGATGAATTGTAGTCTTACCAGCACCACTTTGCCCTCCAAGCAAAATCGCTATAGGTTGCTTACTGGACTTTTTTCCTCTTGTTAGTGAGCGAAGATTCCGCTCTAGAGCGAGTTTGAATTCACTATCAGTATAATCTTGGATTTCCATCAGGCTACCATCCGTTTTTCAGATATCTCTAACATACGTTCAATTCCATCCAAATAGCCGCTATATCTCTCTATTTTATCAAAAGTTTCTGCTAAATAGATACTCGTATGAATCAAGTCAGATAGATCATCACTCATTAAAATCCAAGGATTAGATTCATCATCAATGCTAATTCCCTGACTATCTTGATAACGATAGAGTCGTGATAATAGATTAGCACCTCTTTCTTTCACAATTTCAATTTTTAAAGTCAATTCATAATCTTCAACAGGATTGAGCATTTTATCTTCTCCTACAATATCGACATAAGATACATTAAACTTCTGACAAATGATGTCTATTAATTCGGTAGAGACTGAACTCGTTCCATTTTCATAACGACTCAGACTATTTCGTGAAATACCTACAATCCGTGCAAATTCGGGTTGTGTTAAGTCATGTGTTTTACGTAAGGATTTTATGTTCTTTCCAATCATAGCAAACTCCTTTATTTTTATAATTCAATTATAGCATAAAAAAGCATAACGCACCAATTTTGGTGCGTTATTGACTATTTTTCCTAAACCTCTCTAAATTCTTCTCCAATTGTTCCTTATAAAGTTGATTCTTAGCTTCCTTTAATGTGTCGTCCAAAGTTTCTTCTCTATAAGTTGCTTCTGTTTTTAGTTGTTCTGATTCTTGATCTGGAGTGAAAATGATATCTAGCAGTCGGTCTATTTTTTCAAGATCTTGGACAGACATATCAGATAGTCTATGAATCAGCTTTTTAAATACATCACTATTGTCGTGATTTTTCTTAAAAAATGTTGTAAACATCTATAACCTCTCAAAAAAAGCAGCCTATCAGGACTGCTTAGTGTAATTCCGAAATCGCATCATAAATGGACTGCAATTTCTTATTGTCTTTATTCTTTGTGTCAATCAACGTATGTAGCTCTTCAATTTTCTTTTGACTGCTTTGAATATCGCTATTGTTATCCGCAATAAGTCTTTTAAGATGTTGCTGATAACTTGTAGTGATATCTGTCTCTTTTCCTGTTCTAACCTCTGTAACTTTGGGTTTAGAACTAGAATTTGATTCCGTCACAGGTGCTTGTTTTCGCTTTTGAAAAGCTGCTTCATAATTTACACCATTACCTCCTTGATGATTTCCAAATAAGGCCGCAATTTTATCTGAATCCCCTTGATTTTCTGACTTACTTTCTAATGGTTGATTAAAATTCCAATCTTTTGTCATTCACTCATTTCATCCTTTCTAAATTCAGAATCATCGAATTGTCTTTCTTTACCAAAGGCATGGTCAAGAGCTTCTTCAAAACTCATGTGACTGATGCTTTGACGCCTTTTGAACGTCGCAAACATCGCTGTCTCCAGTTGTTCTTTGTAAGCAGCGAGTTTTTCTGTCTCTCTTGCTACCTTGCTTTCTTGCCTAGTGACCTTTTCTTCTAAGCGTTCGATTATGGTCATATACGATCCTCCTTCATTTTAATATTAGCTAAAACATCTTGATTTTGTTATCACAATTCTAAACATTGAGAGATTTGTCTTACTGGTTGATTCCCCAATGTCTCTTTTGCAGTCTCGAGCATCAATTGTAAATCTGATTTCTTTTCTCTAAGGACATCATTCCAGTCTACTTTTTCTTTCCCTGATTCATTATCAGGAAAATTCAGGAAAACAGGAAATCCTGATTGAGATAACTTATCAGAAAAATCTTTTCCAGCATCATCACAATCTACTGCCAATGTCAATAAATCAGGATGATTATCAAAATAAGTAGTGGTATCACGAATTGTATTAATCAAAGGCAATAACTTTGAAGGTATTACTGTATCTAAAAATTCCAACTTCTGATTTTCTTCAGCTATCAGTCGTAAAGTTTGATAAGCAACAACAGATCTTTTTAATCCCTCCATAGATACCAAACGAACATCAGTTAGACTTTGTTGATGAAGTTCGTAATAGCTCATTAAGTCAATGAACGATTCACAAAAGACCAGTCTATTAGGTTTACCAATATCAAAGGATATCCCAACATGTCCATGGCTTCCTTTTAGAATCGTTTTTAACCTCTCTCTTGGAAGAGAATGACTCTTATAAATTCCTTGTAAGCTTGCTGCCTGCAGCTTGTGACGATGATCAAAGCTTTTAAAAACGATAACATGTTCAACTGTTTCATTTGTTTTCCAACTAGCTTGTGCTATCAAACCTTGTTGAATCATCTTTTGTATGATTTCTTCTGAAATTCCTCTACATTCTGTTAAGTAATATCTGGCCAGACTACAGTTAGAATCTTCTATTCTCTTTAAAGGATAATAAAATGGTCTCTCTCTTTTTTCTTGAACAGCTTCTTTTTGAAAAGGTTCTTCAGAAAGAAAGGCTAGAGCTTCTTTAAAGAAAATTCCCTTAACAAGTCGAACAAAATCAATGACATCACCTTGAATATCTCTTGAAAACCATTTAAAAGTATTGGTAGTTGAAAAAATCCGAAATGAATCGTGTTCAGAATGCTCATAGACACTGTTCGAAACTTGTTTAAAAGAGATACCCAAACGACTCGCTACATCAAGAATTGAAATTTGCTTACATTCTTCTATTTCCATGCAATATCATCATTTTGTCGTAGTATTTGGCAGTGATGGTATTGATGATGATTCTTCTAAAGTTTTAGGAGTGGCCTTATCTAAATCATCTAACCCAGATTTCCAAACCTGCACTTGATTGACCAATAACTTACCAGGTAGTTTAGAATAGGACAATTTAACAGTTCTTGTTTCTGTCTGATTAGTCTTTGATTGGTTGGCATTCTTTAAATCGGATACATAGGTTACATTATAAGAGACCATGGCAATGGCTTGATTCGTAGTCTGATTGACAAAGATATCTGCTTTTTCAAAATGATAATCCAAAATATAATCCTTATACACTTGGTTCATGGCATCATTTTGACTTGACAATTCTTGAGAATAAGCCGATTCAGTCATATAAGGTTGAATACGTGTATTATTTTCTCCGAGCTTTTCTTTCGTATAGTACTGGGTCAAAAATTCTTTTACAGTATTCGATGACAAAATGCTGGCTTTATCTTCTGCTTGTTTATCCTCTACAAGTTTAGCTGCAGCCAATTCGATTTCTTTGCGACTTTGTTTAGCAGTAGAATGTTGACCAACAGTATATCCCATCATGAGAATAAAGCTAGTTGCAGCTACTGCTCCAACACTAATTAAGGCTTTAGTTTTGACTTTATTTAACATCTTAGACCTTCTTTCTATAAAAACTAGGTCAAGAATAACAAAAAGAACTTGTAAGTTTTATCACATCACAACGAAAGGTAATTCCTACATTTCAGGCGCAAAATCGTACAGTTCAGAGAAAAATATCAAAATTAGCTGTCTTCAGTTTATAATATAAATATGAACAAATTAAAAGAAGAAAATTTGAGAAGAGCTCTTTCTCATATTGAACGACATAAACAAGCCATAAATACAAGTAATAACAGTGAGGATAATGATTTTCATAAATTATTACTCCAATTTAGCTATGAAGTATATGAAAGAATCAAGGCAAATAAAAAACCTTATCCAAATTTAGATTCAGATAAAGTCTTTTGACAATCTAAAAAGTTCACATTTTTTTCTTATTTATGGAGTTGATGAAGCGCCAACTGAATCCTAGAATCAACATCAGATTGATGAAAAGGTACACAGCCGTAAAACTAGTTAAACCATGTTGTCTGATATCATCAAAATATAAACTAGGTTCAGTAAAGAACAAATAAATTCCATAGACTTCTACGAAAATAAGAAAACTGACAAAACCAATAAGGAAAAGTCCACTGGCAATAAGAAAGAGTCTCCATAAAAGAATGAGAATTCCTCCTACTGCTAAAAAAATTACTGGGATAAGGAGTAAATCATTCATGACTTTCTCCTTTCTAGTCAATCAATTGACGATAATGGGTGGCAAGAGAGGAATCAAATTCCTCTAGCTTTTGAACCAAGTCCAAATACTCCTCTTTTTCATGCTCTTCAAAGTCCACACCTCGATGATTCTGAAGACCGATTTCCAATTGACTAGTGAGTTCTCGTTTGGAAAAGCTGTAATCCCCCGTCACTTCCTCATAATGTTCCTTTAGCTCCTTGTAGGCTTGGTATTCTTCGGGTGTTTGAAATCCCTGTACCAAAGCCTCTTCTAATTGATAATAGGTATCTTCCATCATAATCGTTACCTCGTTTCTTTCTATCTTTATTCTACCGCGCTTTTCTTTTCTTGTCCGCTATTTATATCTATTTTTTAATCTAATTCAAAAGAAAGTTGTTCTTGCTTTTCTTTTCCTTTTTCGTGGAATTGTCGTAAGGCCTGATCTATAATATCTAAATCCGTTTCTGTTTCAATCAATGGCGCGAGTACATCGTATTCGGCCTTTTTAGTTTGATAATCCTCTTCCTTTGGAAAATTTTTCTCAATTTCTACCTTAGCAGTAGTCCATTTATCCTTTAATTCATCCAATAAGTTCTGAGTTTTCACTTGGTCATCTTTAATGTGGTCTATCGTATGCTGAAGCCTTTGAATTGTCCCCAAAGGAGAATACAAATCCAAACTGACAGAATACTGATTTTCTCCTACAATCTTAACAGAGAAGGTTTCAGGAAGAGGCTGATTCGTTGGTAGACTAAGCATTTTAATGTCAAATCCTCGATAACTTGCTAGGGTTCGAAATTCTTTGCTGTCAGTTTGATTATGACGGATAAGACGGTGTAGGGATTCACCTGCTTCAGCTCGTTGCTCAAAAACTTGTTTACCTATCGTCATAGAAAATGATTGGTCTTTCGACATTTCAGACTGTTGAATGTCGCCTTCATACTTGCTTAATCGTTTCTCAAGAATGGGCATATTTTCTTCACAGTAAGAGATTGTATGACGATAGTGATCCTTGCTGCGTTGAAAGGCGCGTCTTTGATTTTCTAATAGAGTTAGATCATTCTCTAGTTCCATCTTATATTTGAGATAAGGATTACCTGTTGCTAGTGCCTTAAAATCAGAAGCTGTCATAGTCTGTTCATCAATATCTTCCGCAGCACGAATCGGCTCCTTAGAAGTCATAATCTGCTTAATATAACGGAGTTTGTTCTCCTGAGTTGCCCATAGATAATTATCAAACGAACCTTTGGTAATATAGTGGTAAATATCCACTTCCTTGTTTTCATTTCCCTGTCGGATAATACGTCCATTACGTTGCTGAATGTCACTTGGTCTCCACGGTACATCCAGATGGTGAACTGCTTTCATCTTGCTCTGAACATTTAAACCTGTTCCTCCTTTTTCAGTTGAGGCAAGAAGAACCCGAACCTCTCCTGCATTAACCTTTCGAGACAAGCTATTCTTCTTTTCATCACTATTGGCATCATGTACAAAGGCAATTTCCATACTAGGGATTCCTCTATCAACTAATAAAGCCTTAATCTCAGAATAAACATCAAAGCCATTATCTTTTTTCTTAGGTGTGCCAATATCTGAAAAAATCATCTGAGTAGCCTTATTTTCCATTCCCTCACGATAAATTCTTTCAACATTATCCACTACCTGAAGCAGTTTATGATTGTCTGCTAGACTATAACTAGAGTCCAATAAACGCATATCAATAGCTAGTTTCCGCGCCTCACCCGTAATCTTCAACATGTTATCCTGGCTCGGATCAACTGTTCCACATTTGACCATATCTGACCTCATAACTAATTCTTCTAAATAGAGTTTCTGGTTTTCAGTTAACTCACTCTCAATAGGGATAATATGAGCTTCTGGAACAGGTAAATCCAACATATCTTGTGTTTGAATGTCGGCTGTTTCTTTATAGATTTTCATCAACTCAGGTAGATTGACAAACTTTTTAAATCGTTTCTTAGGTTGGTACTTATCCCCTGTAGGAGCTAATTCCATAGAGTTTTGAATTTCTCCAAAAGCACCTACCCAAGAGTCAAAATAATCAACTTGATAGCGTTTTAAGATATCTGGTTGAATGTAGTTCATCATAGTATATAACTCACTAATAGAATTGGAAACAGGTGTTCCTGTCGCAAAGACAATGTTTTTAAAATCATGTTCTTCCTGAATCTGTCGAACCTTCATTTCCATATCCACATTCTTCTTAGACGTTGTATTGGTAATCCCTGCTACATTTCCAAGTCCAGTAATTGGACGTATATTTTTAAAGTGATGTGCTTCATCCACAAAGAGAAAATCAATTCCTAAGTTCTCAAAATCAATAAAACTATCACGATTAAAGCGTTGGAGTTCTTCCAATTGTCTCTCAAGACCACTTATTGATTGCTCTGCTTCTTTAACGGTGTACTTATTTTCAGAATGTGTTTTAATCTCTCGTAGTTCATTGAGTTTGTCCTCGATATAATTCATCTGTCTTTCCTTACTGACAGGGATTTTTTCAAATTGAGAATCCCCAATGACAATGGCATCGTAATCTCCTGTAATGATACGTGACACAAATTGTTTTCTTCTCGCCTTCACAAAATCTTTCTTAGTGGTCACAAAGACTTTTTTAGTAGGGAAAAATTTCATGATTTCTTGGCCAAACTGAGCAGACAAACTAGAGGGCACCACATACAAGGGCTTATGAACCATCCCCAACTCCTTTAATTTAAACCCAGCACCAAGCATGGTCAAGGTCTTTCCTGAACCTACCTCATGAGCTAATAAAGCTCTTTTTTCTTCTACGATTCTTTGAATGGCATTCTCTTGATGAGGACGAAGACTGATGTTTTGTGCCAAGCCATCAATGACTAGATGGCTACCATCATACTCTCGACTAACCGTTCGATTATAAAGACGATTATAACTTTCTTCGATGACTTGTTGGACTTCTGGATACCGTGAGACAAATTCTTGAAAGAGCTCTTGTAAATACTGCTCTTTTGCTCTTAGAACAGATGTTTTTTCCAAATCTGTGATGGTCTTTTTCTTTTCTCCTTCCGTAACAGTCATAGTAATCGTCGGTTGGTTTGAATTTAGTAAATTCTCAAATATCTTTCTTCCTGTATCATAACGTGACCCACTGACTCCAAGACTACTATCTTTGGCACTTGGATAGCGATAAGCAAATGATGTCCTTAAATGAACCTGCCCATCAACAGGATTCACTTCAATGACTTGTTTAACATCTGGCGAAGACAATTCAAATTTACGATTAGTAAAACATTCAAAGGCAAATTTACCATAAACGGATTGAGGAATCCAACGTGACCCTATTTTAAACTCAATATCTGCCAGATGAATCCGTGGAGGGCGAACAGATTCTAACAAATCTAAAGCATGGGACCAGTCACATTCTTGGTTGTTTTCCTCCACTAATAGTTGAACTACTTCTATCTTGTTGAGAATGTCTCCTGATAAAAATTGGTTCTTAGAAAGATATTTTCTTTCTCCTCTTAAATAGCTTTCTGGATCCATTAAAACCTGGTCACCTAACTCATCTAAAATAGCAGCTTGGCTATGTTCAGGGTAAATTGATACCATATAGTCTAAATCAACCCCTCTACCATCCGATAAACTGGAGTTTAAGGCATCTAAAGCCGTTGATACTCTTGTAATCACTCTCTCTGGCCTAACCAATGCTTTCTCAAAAGCTAAAGATTTTTTATATTTTACTTTCTGATCTTTAGAATCGATGTATTCATCTTCTAAACTTGCAAGTAAAGAATACTTATCGTCACTATCAAATAAGTTTCGATTGACTGAGGCATTCAAGTATCCAAATTGACTTACAAAGCGGTCATAGTCACGATTGAGTTTACTAAGTAATACCTGAAAATCTGTTCGACTATAATCTGGATGACGTTGAATTTCAATTAAGGCTTGATAGGTCTCTCCCAAATCAACCATGCCCTTAATACGACTAATATCCTTATCCGATAAGGGGCTTTCATAAAAGACAGTTTTTTTGAACAGTCCCTTATATTTCCCTCTTTTACTCGCTTCTTCTGACTTGTATACATCTAGTGCTTCCTCATCTGTCAAATGAAGTTGCACGAATCGATCTATTTTATGTTCAGACAAAGAACTGTCCCAAGCTTTAAAATCTCCCTTCTCATCTACATAATAACTAATTTCGTCTACTTTTGAACTTTTCCGAATGCCATGCGTATCTCGGTAATAAATTTGATTTCCCTCATATCCAAAAGAATAGAGCGCTAAGTCCTCACGTATACGACTTGGGATAGAATTATCCACTTCTTCTTTGATAAAAACAGGTGCTTTCAAAGAATTGTCAATTTGTTTAGGTGCTTCCACATTCTCGAATGCTTTCATTATTTCAGTAGCTAATGTTTCTGATACTCCCTTAACATTGAGAGTTCCTCCATTAAAATTACGTATCTCATATTCACCCAAAACTTGTGTATTGTATTTCCCATCAAAATAAGGATTGATCCAGACACGCTTATCCTCCTCAAAGGGAATAGAGCCACCAAAGACAAGCTCATCTTCATTAAGATTCTTTGCTTGATCCTTTTGAAAGAAGAGGAGGTCTGTGGTCACTCGAGTACCTGCAATCTTTTTAAAAGCCGTATCCGGCAAACGAACTCCCCCTAAAAAATGAGTGTTGGTTTTAATCTCTTGTAAGACATTATCTGTCCGCTTATCCATTGTCCCGATAGATGAGATAATCGACACTTGTCCTCCGTCTCTTACTAAATCAAGTGAGTGTTTGACAAAGTAATCATGAATCATATAAGGTTTATCATAGTTTTTATCGGCAATGCGAAAATTTCCAAAAGGAACATTCGTTAAGACTAAATCAAAACTATTATTTTGATAGGGAACATCTTCAAATCCTCGCACTTCAATATGGGTATTGGGGTGGAGTTGTTTTGCGATTGCGCCTGTCACACTGTCTAATTCAACCCCATAGAGTTCTGATTTATCTAGTATACTTCTAGGCATCGCCGCAAAGAAGTTCCCAGTTCCCATAGAAGGATCTAATATCCTTCCTCCCTCAAAACCATCATCCAGTAATTTTTGCCAAATCTGGCGAATAATCATTGGGTCTGTATAATAGGCTGTGAGAGAACTTTGTTTCATAGTGGAGTACTCTGATTTACTTACTAAACTCTTAAGAGTTAAACGTTCTGTTTCATACTTTGGATTGAGTTCATCGAAAAATTCATTGGCAAGACCGCCCCAGCCGACATACTTGGCTAGTAGCTCTTGTTCTTCTGGATTCGCTTGTCGTCCCTCTTTTTCTAATCTTTTAACAAGTTCAATTGCGGCGATATTCGTTTCAATTTTTTCTCGATTTGTCTTAGGATAAAAGTCCTCTAAATCATCTGGAAAAACAAAATCTAGAACAGGGACATCCGTCTCTTCTATGCCTACAATAAGCGTTTCTGTTTCCTTATCCTTTTCATTATCTCCTTCCAGATAGGAAAACAAATCTATTTCCTGGCTTTCACTTAGTGATTCAATCTCAATATCTGAATCTTCTTTTTCAAGTTCTACATGAGACAATACTTGTTCAATCTCTTCCAAACTGTTCAAGTATAAGATAGGATTCTCTTCAAATAACTGGTTGGAATCATTGAATAGCTCTAGGCGAACTAAGTCATTTAACTGTGCATTTTCAATCGAAACCAACTGAAATACTTGTCCTTTATAACTTACTTGTGAACCGATTGGATATTCCCTCAAAGCTTCTTCTACAATTTTATCGACATTAGAAAAGGAGTTAGTTTCTTCCGTTTCCTGTTCAATATCACTTGAAGGAGATAAGGATTCCTCTACTTGCTTAGACTTTTCTCTTATAGCCTTTACTTCATCAAAATGAGTAATAATCTTCAGCTTTTGTGTCAGTGGGAGTTGTGTGTAGTTTTCTTCATGATGGATAAGATTCGTAACGATATCTAAAGTAGCCATCAATTCTGAACCCAAATAGGCTAGAACATCTCCTTCTTTTTCTTCAAAATGAATCTCAAGAACTTCTTTTTTTAGTTCTTTGGAATCAACCATTAGAATAAACTCCTCTATATCTCTACTAATGCGGTCAGATAGATTATTTGCAACTCGATAGACATTGACTAAATTGACATCCTGATTCTGATGAAATACAAGCTCACTTAATGGTGTTAGCTTCTCTTTTTCAGATTGGATGTAAAATCGAGTGGAAAGGTTATAGGTTGCGACTTCTAGCACCAAGTTTTTCTCCCAATTACTTAATTGAGATAATTTATCTAAACCTACTTGTCCAAAATTTCTTGTGTAACTTTCTAGATCTTGGTCATTATTTTCAGAACTGGCCTCTAGAAAAGAAACAATATCTTGATGAAACGAATAGACATGAGGTATCTCTTCTATCTTCCCCTCTTCAGTCAAAAAACTCTCTACCAAATCCTGCCATTTCTCATCAAAATGTTGCGCTTGATAACGAAGAAATAGGGCCATTTTCTCTCTATCTTTTGGAATTGTTCCACGAAACATAGCCAATAATTGCATTACTTCCATACTTGCTCCTTTCATCTATACGAAAATAGGAGAATCACATGATTCCCCTACAACTCTATCTCCATTTCCACCTCTTGAGGACTGGTTTCTAAATCACTAGACAAAAGAGAAACGGCATCTGTTCTCATGTAGTAAGTATATAAGTCTTCTAGGTCTTGTTGGTTTTCAATCCCTGTTTCAATACTAATCAGAGCCTGTATAAATTCCTTATAGTGACTCTCCATCATATCTGAAATCTTTTGTTTCATTTCCATAAATACTGAAGACGGTTCAGTTATACTTATTTGATCTATGTTTTGTAAATCCTTTTCTAAGGGATTGGTTCCTTCTTCTACTTCCACTAAATCTGAACGACCATCACCATCAGAATCTGCGCTAAGAGGATTGGTTCCTAGCGCAAATTCTTGAGCATCAGTCAGTCCATCTTGATCCGAATCACGTTGATAAATGGCTTCCATATACTTCCTTCTTTCCTAGTTAATCTTTTTTCACTCCAATCCTACCAAATATTCCTTGAAAGAAGTATCACAACAAAAAAGAGAACGAGCCAAAACTGCGTTCTCCTGAAAATGATAAAAATATATTTTATGCCACAAAAGATATGTAAACTAATCTTTTGAATAATAAAAAAGTTCCGACGTTTGTAAATGTTTTGAGTAAATTGAAATTACTTTTTGACCTTTTGGAAATACTGTCTTTCTCTTCAAATCTAATAAAGATTGAGGAACAATTTTCCTTGATGTTTCTTTCAATGTTAATGCTAGTATCTGTTTTCTTGTACGTAGAGCATAATCAAACTCCAAATACAAATAACGTCCTGAACCAGTTAGATGAACATGCTTTCCCAATAACTCCTCAATGGATCCTAAAACTTGTAACTTTTGCATCGTGGTTCCATCTTTTTTTATCTTCAACTCATCAATTATGACATGTCTATTTAAACAATCGTCAAAGAAACTGCCTGCACCTTTTCGGTAATCAACACCACATAGGTGCATGAAATTAGTAGGTGAAAAATGAAGTTCAACACTTTCTATTTCAGTTTCATAATACATGATTTTGCCAACGAAGTGCTCTTTAAAAAAAGAAGCCGCAATTTGTAACTGAGTAAAAAAACGCTGAAGTTTTATTTTTTCGGTGTAATTTGGATTACGATAATCTCTAGAATTTGCCATATTTTCCTCACAAAAAAGGTGGTTTACAGAGTCTGTAAGCCACCTAGTCAGTCGGTTTATTCTGGTGTCTGCCACCGCTTGGCCCTTACGTCCAAGATTGCTATCGGATTTCGTTCTGGTGTCCGCCACCGCTTGGCCCTTATGTCCAAGATTACTATCAGATTGACCATGAGCCGACCACTCATCTACACTATTTATTTTACCTGAAAATAGCTAAAATTTCAAGTGTAAACTCTTCTATTTCGTAGTATAGGCAAAACTAATGGCGCTATCTGCTTGCGAGATTTTTCTAAAGGTATAGTTAGGGTTACCACCATAGTTAGTTTCGGACACGAGGAAAGAACCATCATCATAGACCTTCTCTACAAAAGCCACATGACCATAGTCTGCTGGTGTTCCATGTGTTCCTCCCACAAAAGAAACAATAGCACCTGCTCTTGGTGTAGAGCCAGTTTCCCCACCAAGACTTGAAGCTGTCGCAACCCAGTCCTGACCATTTCCCATAGTATTAATGATTGAAATCTTATCTCCATTACTTCCTTTTAATTTCAAGCCTAACTGGTTCATACGAGCCGCAACACCCCATGTACATTGTCCATAGGCATAGGCCATACCATCTCCACCACCAGGAACAGAATGATCATACAAGTCTCCACGAACACCTTCAAGGGATTGCGGGTCACTTTTTGCCTGTCCTCCATTTGTTTGGCTAAAGCCTTTTTCAATTTGGTAATACCATTCCGTTGCTCTGGTTTGTCTTTCCAGTAGTTTGTCACCAGAATTTCCCTCCCAATAGGTAAGGAAGAGTTGGGCTAGATTGGCTGCACTGCCCGTATTTCCAAAGAAATCCTTTAACCAACTTTGATAGTAAGGACTATCACCGTGAAGCATAAAATCAAGTTGGAGGTCTAAATCATACCATTTCTTATTTTGGGTGCGTGCATAATTTAACAAGGCTGTATGACGTGTTGAACCATCTGCGGTATCCGTCCATTGCCCTAACCCCAAACCTCTATGAAGTATATTAGGATAAGCACCACTATAAATGGCTGGACCTCCAATTGCTAACCAGGTTTCATCATCCCATGAGGAATCGGTAGCGCCAACAGGAGGAGATAAATAATCTCCCTCAGCTCGTTTTGGATTGATAGAAGATTCTACCGACCAATTTCCTAAAATAGCCGCAATGGCTTGGGAACTTGCCCCTTGAGATTTCAAAAAATCATAAATATGTTTTGCACGTTCAAACTCATCCCCACCAAACTGACCAATGGCAGGTAAGATAGTGGTCTGAAGTTGAATGACCTTTGGAAAATAAAATTGCGGATTGACATACACCAATTTTTCTTTCTTGTTCTTATACTTTTGATAGGAAACTTTCAAACCTGTATCGTCTGGTGTTTCACCAATAATATCACCCGTTAGGACTCTTGTCCCCTCAATCGCACGGCCATTATGAATAGAATACAAGGTCAATCTACTCTCATTCTCTCCTTTTCCGTTAGTGAGAATAACATTGTCGCCATCTAGAGATACAACTCCATCCATTGGTGCGACAATCGTTTGGTGAGCCTTTGCTTCTAGTAGAATGTACTCCTGAAGGGTAGGTTTTCCGTCTAAATCATAGTATCCATAACGATAAGTCATGGTTAGACTATCTTCGTTGCTTTTCCCCTCAAATGGATTGTCCAATTCCTGCATGGAAGCATACACACCTTCTTCTTTTAGTTCCTTCATTTCCTCTTGATCGTCTTTCGATAGTTTATACTTAGGAGTTTCATAGAGGTCTTGCATGGATTTCAAATCTTCCCCATCGTTTAAATCATGCCACAAAGTAGATAGATAATCCTTGTAAGTTTCTGTACTAAATAAGTGAACTGGTTTGTGTAACTCATAGTCATGGAATTTAAAGTTCATATACCCCATCACATCATCAACTTTTGTGTAATAGGTAATTCCTTTGTCATTTGTGCGAGTATGTTCTGCATCTTCCCAAGTTAGGTGGGTATAAGCTTTTGTTAATTCAAATTCATCTTGTTGAATCAAACTAGAAGATGAAAATCCTAAAAAGAAGCTCATTATAAGTAAAAGAAGAAAGACTATTCCTCCAACTATCCAGGTTACAGGATTCCCAGTCGCAAATGTAAAGAAGGAAAAGGCTGCTTTTAGTTTTTGATAGATATTTCGAACACTTGTAAGACCTTGTTTCTTTAATTTTCGAAACCGATTTTTAAAGGAACTTGGGTTATCTTTCGCTAGTTTCCATCCTTTTCCATCCTTAAAATGATGGTATCGCTCTTTTGTGTTGGTCAGTCTTTTCTTGGTAAAACGACCTGTTGCTTGTCCTGTTTTGACACTAGCTTTTCCGAGATTATAAGAAAGGCGACTGTACCGTTTCCCTTTTCTGATAGTCTCTTGAAGCGTGCGATAGCCTTCTAAATTTTCATTTTCTGAAGCTAACTCTCCTCCTTCACGTCCAAGAACATAAAGAAAAGTTTTGGCTTTCCTACTGACTTTTTTGGACTTATAGGCTTGTTTAGTAGATTTTAGATTTTCTTTTGCGGCCTTGACTTCTTTCTTAGCTTTTAATTCTTCTACACTCTTCCCTTGAAAGAAAAAATTGGATTTTACTTTTGTTTCCTGACCGTAGAGAAATTTTGGATTGGTTTTTCTTTCTTTACGACTCTCTTTTCTTTCTTCTTTTGTTTGTACCTTGACTTCTCTAAATTGCTTCTTGGCTATTTTCAATCGTTTCCTAGCATGAGGCAATCGTCTGTCTCTTAATTCTTTCCGATTCAAAAGAGATGGAGAAGTATTTTGAAGGATGTGATTGTAGTCTTCATTTGCTTGTTTTACTCTAGCCTTTGAAGCTTCTCTCATCTCCTCTAGCTTTTCTTTTATCTCTTTTTTCCATGCTTTTTCATCCAGCACAGCAGAATCTTTTTTCTGTTTCTTCACCTCCTTCTTTCCTTGTTTCAAGAATTTCTTCTCATCTTTTAGACTTCTTCTAAATGCCTTTCGGGCACGTATGATTTCTCTTTTATCCTTCATTTACCTTCCCCTTAATTAGAAGCCATTTTATCAGGATCTGTACTCATGATATCAAACAATTGAGTACCTTGAGGAATCTTATTTTTAAAGGGTACGACAACTGAACCAGCTTTTATCAGTCCTGCCCCTTTTTCTGGATTGACAAGGTATTTTTCGAGTTCTTTTGACAAGCCTAAGAGTTGAACCAGTTCTTCTCGGTCATTTTTTGCTTGCTTGAGGAGAATCATAAATTCACTATTTGCAATAATCCGTCTACCATTTGGATCTAACAATAAGGTTTCGACATTTTGGGTTATCCCAGTCGGACTAGCTCCATATTTTCTGACACGACTCCACAATTTAAAGAAGAAATCACTGGCATATTTATCTAATAAGAGAAGCTGCATTTCATCAAAATAAATCCAGGTCTTCTTCCCTAATTTTTGATTCCGAACGACACGATTCCATATCTGATCAAAAACAACCATAAGAGCAATTTGTTTCAGCTCATCTCCTAACTTTTTAACATTATAGATTAAGAAATTAGATCCTGTCTGAATATTGGTCTTATGAGAAAAAATATCAAGAGAACCTTCGACATACAGTTCCATATCAAGTGCCAAATTCTGCGCTTCTTCTTCTGGTTGTTGGCTCAAGACAAAGACCCATTCTTCCAAAGAAGGCTCTTTAAATGACTGATAGGTGAGTCTGGTGACTCGGTCGATAATCGATTTTTCTCTTCCGTCCATTTTTCTATCCAATAACTTACCGATAAAGGATAAAAGAAATTCTGATTTTACCTTTACAGGATCCTCATCCATATTTTCCTCAGACAAGTCAAGTACATTGAGATAAGTCTGGGAATCGGGCGCAATATCAATCATTTCTCCCCCAAAAGCCCGTCCAATGACACTGTATTCTGCTTCTGGATCCACGATGATAATTTCAGTATTTTCACCAGATTCCTTGATTTTAGTCGTGATAATTTCATGCTTGGTTGCCATCCCTTTCCCAGCTCCAGATGTTCCTAAAATCAAACCAGACGGTGTATTTAATAGGCTGCGATCAATGGTAATAATATTACTTGATATTTGATTGATACCGTAATATTTCCCACTACGGTCTTGTAAATCTACTGAAGTCCAAGGTGAGTTCACTGCTACATTAGATGTTAATAAACTCCGTGATACGCCCTCTAAAAAATCACAACCAAATGGCAGCAAGCTATTAAAGGCTGCTTCTTGCATATATGGAAGTTTATCAATCATTAGGTCATTTGAGCCGGCCACTTGTTGGATAGTGTCTAGGGCTTGTTTGAGTTCTTCTTCATCCTGACCAAAGACCCCAATCAAGAAGACCGTTTGAAATAGTTTATCTCCTGTCTCGGTCATGGTTTTTAAGAGTTCCTCAGCTTCATCGATATTGCTTTCTAATACATGACCTACTTTTTCCAAATAGATACCTGTACGAGCTAGTTTTTGTTGTTCCCCAATCTTTTGGGATTCCATTAAGGTTTTCTTTGTTCGTAGTTTCTTCATGGCATCTGCCTTGGTCGAACTTTGAGCATGAAGGCTTACAATCAATTCCAGATCTCCTTGCATGAGGTCTCGGATAAACTGATCCCCTAATTCCATACCGTAGTCTCTCACATAGACAATCTGTAATAAGCGGTCATTGATTTGTAGGTAATTCTTGTTTTTAAAATCCAAGAGATTAGGTGCTATGAAGTGACGAGTTGTCTGGCCAGATCTCGTTAAATCACGATAAGAAAAAGGAAGATGGTGTTCTCCTCTAAGCATATCTGCCAACAAGTTCACCCGTTCTTCTCCAGTCAAGGATCCAAATCGAGCATCAATTTCTGAGAAACCACTCTTGAAATATTCGCCTATTTGAGACAAGGAACGATAGGCTTGTTTGGGATTAGAATCCTTTCTACCAAAACTAATCAGTTTCACAGCCGAAAAGTTATTTTCACCACTATCTAAATTTTGATTCATCATCCGATTCAATTCTTTACGATAGCTATCGTACCCATCTTCTTTTTCCTCATACAAAACACTGTGTCTGAATTTTTCTAAATTCAATCTTTTATTAAAAATGGTCAATTGGAAGTTGGTTTGGTCATCTAAAGAGTTAATCAAATCAGAATACTTCTCAATGATTGCGCTCTTATCTTCTAAACCAACGGTCTGGTAATTGACATCACCAAGTAAATAGCTTTGTGAAAAATAATCTTCTTTTACCTGCATCAGACCATTTTGATACAAGGCTTGATAGGAAAGAGTATTAGCCGTTGATGGTAACACTTCCTCTTTTTTATCTTTAACTTCTTCCTTTTTATTAGTCGTTGAAGTTTTTTGTTTCTTTAATGTATTTAATTTTCTTTTCATGTTCAAGTCCTTTCTTTCCTGTAATTGTGCGTAGGGGAACCGTTAGTTCAAAATGAAGACGGTATTTCAAATAATGTTCAAAATATAAATCATTGGGTTTATAGACTCCAAAAAGCAAGAGGGGGATGGTAAAAGCAAACACAAAACCGTAAACAAACCAATCTCCAAATTGCCAGAAAAAGAGATTCAAGCCCAAAACAATAATTGTGACAATAAAGGCTGGTATAACAAAGATGATTTGTCTTGTGGTGAAACCTAACCAAGCCCTGTGTTGGTATTTTGAGATGTCTTTAAAGACACGTGTATTCATGACTTTCCTTTCTAAAAAGGCTAAGAAGCAACCACTTCCTAGCCTTTATCTAATTACATACCTAAGATTGAGCGAGCCGTACGTTGAGAACCAACGAGGGCAATAATCAGTAAGATAGCTTGTACCAAACTACCAAACATAATCGCAAGTGATTGCAGGACTCCTGCACCATTTGAAACAGCTATTTTACCAGCAGATTCAAACAAAGGAACAAGAGAAACAATCAGAAAAATAAGAACCCCTTGTACCGCATAGACCATAATATTTTTTAAATAGCCTATACCAATAGACTTCCATTCATCACTTAAAAATGTTGGAATCGTAAGAGGGGCAAATGGGATCATAAGGTAGAGTTGAATAAATCGAATAGATACCAAAAGATTAACCATGGCTGCACTTACTATCCGAACAAGCCAAATGAGGAGGGCGAAAAAGCCCACAATCATCCGGCCAATAAATCCTGACCCTTTTAATCCAGAGATGGTATCATACTTTGACCCACCGTGAGCCACAATGGAAGCCACTTGTTCAATGGCGTGACTCGCAATCCCGATGATAGCTTCTACAATAACGGTAGTGTTGGTAATTACAACTGCGACCATAATATAACTAATCAACATCGGTGCTAATGCTTCAAAGGTCATCGCTCCTCCTGAGTTAGCAATTTTCTTTGCCATCTTCGAAAATTCTAAGATGAGAACAACTGATAAAATCGCAACTCCAAGGGGCTGCATGACACTTTTAGTAATACTAGACATATAAGTCCAAACTGTTGGATTGTAGCTAGATAGTGATTTAATCAGATCTACCGTAGATTGTAAATCCACATTAAATCCTTCAAATAAATTTTCAGCTGATATTTTTTCAGATGCAAGGTAAACAAAGGGTGAGACTAAACTAAGATTCATGTCATTGTTTATCCTCCTAAATTGAAATCTGGGTTACAAAGGCTCCAGCAGCCCCGACCATAACACCACCGACAATTTCAAGAATGGCATTCCGAACACCTGGTCCACCGTCTTTAATGTTGGTTGCAAGATTGACAATCCCAACAACAACGAGAAAGGCACCAACCGCAATCAATCCCTTCTGTAACAAAGACATAGCTTGTGCAAACATAGCACTTGCGTCTACTCCATAAACAAAACCTTTAAAATGCGTAATCATCTATTTCCTCTTTTCTATTTTTATTTTAAACTAGATTCAAAAGTTAAATCACGAATTCTAAGGCCTTCAAGATGATTTTCCTGACTTTGATTCAAAGGATTGATCTGATAGTTCCACCACCGTTCATCGTTTTCTTGATTGGCAAGGTACTTCCAGTTTGGATGCTTAGTTGAATTGTACTTTTTGCTTTTAAAGACAGGCATATTGGCAATTCGAACTAAGCATTCATGCCGTTTCATATTTCCGACTTCATCAGGTGTCATTAAATCACGAGCAATCTTTTGATGAGAAAGGGATCCTGAACCTGTTTGGCCAAAGGAACGACTAGTATTTCGAACATCAATGGTTTGTTTACCGAGTAACCCACTCATAAATTTAAAAGTATCTTCATCATTACCACCTAAGTAGACTAAGCTATCACAGTTCCCAAGAATAGTTTTCCAAGCTTCTTTTTCTTTATAGAGTCCTTGAAGTTGAGCAATATTTTGCAGAATAGGAACGAGACTCATATTCCGAGAACGGACTGTTGAGGTTTGTTCAGCAAAATCTGGGATTTCTCCGATATTTGCGAATTCATCTAAGTAGACTCTCACATGAAGAGGTAATTGCCCCTTAAAATCAATATCTGCTTGTCTTGTTAGAGTTTGAAATACTGTTGAAAAAAAGAGGGCTGAAAGAAAGCGAAAGGTACTATCGTTATCTGGGATAACTAAGTAAACCATTGATTTTTCCTTGCCCCATGTCTTCATATCAAGGGTATCTCTTTTGGTCAAATCCATGACACTTTGAATATTGAAGAGGGCAAATTTAGCAGTGGTTACAGCTATAACAGAATCCAGAGTCTTATCCTTATAATTTTGAAAATCTGCCCAATTTCGCATGGTAAAATTTTCAGTTCCATACTTTTTAGCATAATTTTCAAATAGAATTTCTAAGACACTTTTTTCTTGGTTTTCACCCTTGGATAAGTGTTTAATGAGTTTTGAGATTTCAGCAAAACTTGGATAACGCCCTCGTTTTTTTCGCTCTTCCACTTCTTTTTTTTGACGTTTCAACAAGTTTTGGTATTCCTTTTGACTTAAACGACTTTCTTCTATGAGCTGTTCTCTTGTTTTAGGTGGGTTATAGAAATCGACCAAGTAAGAGGCTAAAGCTCGTACCAAAGTCATAGAAGCTTCATCCCAAAATGGATCACTACGGGAGCCAGAGCCTTTGGTGTTATTGAAATAAACCGTCAGCATGCGATTCAAATCATTTTCTGTCTCTATATAGCGAAAAGGATTGAAGCCATCTGAGTTCTTCATATTGACTAAATCTAACACCTTTACTTGGTAGCCATGTTCTAAAAAGAGTTTGCCTGTTTTTTCGGCCAAGTGATCTTTAGGATCAACTACAATATTAGAACTATTCATCTGAATCAGATTGGGTTTCACAAAGCGAAATGTCTTCCCACTTCCTGAACCTCCAATCACCGCAATATTCTTATTCCTATCATATTGGGCTGGTTTTTTATCTAATAATGTCAGACGAACATCTTGTGCTAAGATCGTATCATGAGAAAATTCCTTACCGTAAAAGAGCTTCTTTTCTTTTAGAGTTCCAAAACGGGCGCTCCCGTATTCTACCCCTTCTCGGTATTGTTTTTTTCCAGTCTCTAAATAGAGATAAACCAGCAGCATCATCACAAAGCCTAGTAGAAAAAAAGCACTTGATTTTCCAGTAAAAGAAATATTCCATGGCGACTGAAGAACTTCATCTTGACCCTCCATCAGAAGATGAGTCCATTTATTTAAGCTATTTCCAGTATAGGAATCATACAAAAGCGTCAAACGATGAAAAAGATAGCCTAGTAAGATGCCTAACAGTGAGAATAGTAGGAATTTCTTTCCACTGTACATCATCTCACCATCTCTTTCTGTTTGACGGCCCCTTCTTGTCTAAAGGTAATTTGGGATTTCGCCTCATCAATTGCATCGTCTAATGACTTATCCATAGTAAAATCAGCTAATTTCTCCGGATCATTAACCATTTTTTCTAGCAGATGGTCTAAATGATTGTCTAGAATCGAACGGTCTTTCGTATAGAAATGTAGAGAATCCCCTTGCCAAGCGATGGCTAAAGGAATCTCTTCTTTTTCTAAAAAAGCTTTAAATTTCTCTATATCAATTGGTTTGTCTAAAAAATCTTTTTTCAGATTAATCGTGTCAATCGAATAAGGAGATTGTAGCAATTCTTCTAATTTCTGCACCCCTATCTTATAGGCGGAATCCTGTGCTAAAGCCTGACGTCTAGACCATTCTAGAATCTTTAAGAGACTTCTTACAGTAAATAAAAGACTACGCTCTGCATATTGAACTGCCATTCGTTCCTGTTGTTCAGAGGACATCTGAGGCCTCCTTCTTCACAAATAGCAGCTTTCCTTCTTTATAACGATAAGCTATCAATTTCTGACGTTGCTTAATCGACTTGACAACCTGCAGTAGATCTCTCGAATAAGGTTCTCGAAGAGTAACTTCTACTGCTTTTCCATCAAAGATACCAACACGTTTAAATTCAATGTAGTCTTTTTTGAGATGTCCTAAGCCCATACCAAAAGGAAAGTGATGAATCAATTGGATGGTACAACCACCTTTATTTCCCATTTGTTTCAAATCATACAAGTTTACTACCTTCATGATTAACTCCTTTATCTAGTTTGTCGCATCGTTTAAGTCTGGTAACGATAAACTCCGTGTCTGTTAGAAAATTCTCACACACGTCTTGTGCCAGTTGCCCTTCACAGGGAAATACTCTCAGTCCCTACTTACACAGGCACGCTAATCAAGACGGAGTGAATTCAATTTTCAAAGAACAGGTAGCTTTATTATAGATAAGAGTAGTTGAAATTTTTATCACATTTTTTATTTTCCTGTAGAGCTAAATTCATACTAAACAAAGATTTTGAAATAAAAGACTAACATTGTTACATAACGTTAGCATTTCATTTCCCTAAAATAAGCTAATTTTTACCAGAAAAAATAGCATAAAAATCTAGTTATCCGCATAAAAACTGGACTTATCACACTTTATCAAGGTCAAAACCACTCAATTTACTACTAATTTACTACTTATGAATGAGCTTTGATACGACGATTTATCCTTGAAAAGTGAAGATATAAAGATACTTCCAATAAAATTTGAATATTTAATAGGTAGACACTTCAAAAAATGAGGTGTCTATTTTTTTACCCGATTTTGAAAGGAAGTGAACTTATGAAAACAAAAAATCAAGAATCAAAAGGTCGTTCCCCACTCTTTAAGACCATCAAACATTCATTCAGCCAATAAAAAAGAAAGGATAGGTAAAAATATGGAACTTAAATTTGTGATTCCCAACATGGAAAAAACATTCGGCAATTTAGAATTTGCTGGCGAGGATAAAGTCGTTCAGCGAAGAATCAACGGACGGCTAACTGTCTTATCAAGAAGCTATAATCTCTATTCTGATGTTCAAAGAGCAGATGATATTGTGGTGGTGCTTCCTGCTGAAGCTGGCGAAAAACATTTCGGCTTTGAGGAACGTGTGAAGTTAGTCAATCCACGTATTACCGCAGAGGGCTACAAAATCGGCACTCGTGGTTTTACAAATTACCTTTTACATGCTGACGACATGATAAAAGAATAAAGAAAGAGAGGAAAAATGATGAGATTAGCAAATGGCATTGTATTAGATAAAGACACGACTTTTGGAGAATTGAAATTCTCTGCTCTACGTCGTGAAGTGAGAATCCAAAATGAAGACGGGTCGGTTTCAGATGAAATCAAGGAACGTACCTATGACTTAAAATCCAAAGGACAAGGACGCATGATTCAAGTAAGTATTCCTGCCAGCGTGCCTTTGAAAGAGTTTGATTATAACGCACGGGTGGAACTTATCAATCCCATTGCGGACACCGTTGCTACTGCCACCTATCAAGGAGCAGATGTTGACTGGTATATCAAGGCAGACGATATTGTGCTGACAAAGGATTCTAGTTCATTCAAAGCTCAACCACAAGCAAAGAAAGAACCGACACAAGACAAATAGTCGCTAGGTAGAAAGGAGACTTTTTCGCATGAAACAGCGTGGTAAAAGGATTCGCCCATCTGGTAAAGATTTAGTCTTTCATTTTACGATAGCGTCACTCCTGCCTGTTTTCCTGCTGGTTGTCGGACTGTTTCATGTGAAGACAATCCAGCAGATCAACTGGCAGGATTTTAACCTATCACAAGCAGATAAGATTGACATTCCCTATTTAATTATCAGTTTCAGTGTCGCAATTCTTATCTGCTTGCTGGTAGCGTTTATATTCAAACGGGTTCGCTATGATACGGTTAAACAACTTTACCACCGTCAAAAACTGGCAAAGATGATACTTGAAAACAAGTGGTATGAATCTGAACAGGTCAAAACAGAGGGTTTCTTTAAAGATAGTGCTGGTCGTACAAAGGAAAAGATAACCTACTTCCCTAAAATGTATTATCGACTTAAAAATGGCTTGATACAGATACGGGTGGAAATCACGCTGGGAAAATATCAAGACCAACTCTTACACTTGGAAAAGAAATTAGAGAGTGGCTTGTACTGTGAGCTGACGGATAAAGAGTTAAAGGATTCCTATGTGGAATATACTTTGCTCTATGACACCATAGCCAGTCGTATTTCTATTGATGAAGTAGAAGCTAAAGATGGTAAACTTCGCTTAATGAAAAACGTATGGTGGGAATATGATAAGCTCCCTCATATGTTGATTGCTGGTGGTACAGGTGGCGGTAAAACTTACTTTATACTGACACTGATCGAAGCCTTGCTTCATACAGATTCAAAACTGTATATTCTTGACCCGAAAAATGCTGATCTTGCGGACTTAGGTTCTGTGATGGCAAATGTCTACTATAGAAAAGAAGACTTGCTTTCTTGCATTGAAACATTCTATGAAGAAATGATGAAACGTAGTGAGGAAATGAAGCAGATGAAGAACTATAAGACTGGCAAAAATTATGCTTACTTAGGTCTCCCGGCACACTTCTTAATCTTTGATGAATACGTCGCTTTCATGGAAATGCTGGGAACAAAAGAAAACACCGCAGTTATGAATAAGCTGAAACAGATTGTCATGTTAGGTCGTCAAGCTGGCTTCTTTCTAATACTGGCTTGTCAACGTCCAGACGCAAAATATTTAGGCGACGGAATCCGTGATCAGTTTAATTTCAGAGTGGCTTTAGGTCGTATGTCTGAAATGGGCTATGGCATGATGTTTGGCAGTGACGTACAAAAGGATTTCTTCTTAAAGCGAATCAAAGGTCGTGGCTATGTTGATGTAGGAACAAGTGTCATATCAGAGTTTTATACTCCCCTTGTACCAAAAGGATATGATTTCTTGGAGGAAATTAAAAAGTTATCCAACAGCAGACAGTCCACGCAGGCGACGTGCGAAGCGGAAGTCGCAGGTGTGGACTGATCTTGCTGGCTGGTGTGGCAATAGCCACGCCAGCACTTAACCCCCCGTATCTAACAGGGGGGTACAAATCGACAGGAAACAGTCAAAAAAACATTAGAAAATCCTTTGGTTACAAGGGATTTACAAAATTTCAGCGTATGTCAAATGGGCTTTAAAAGTTGACATACGCCTTTTTGATTGGAGGGATTTTTACTGAATGAACAAACTTGGTTACAGCATTTAAAAGAAAAACGCTTGGCTTATGGACTATCTCAAAACCGTTTAGCTGTTGCGACTGGTATTACAAGGCAGTATCTAAGCGATATTGAAACAGGAAAAGTCAAGCCATCAGAGGATTTACAGCAGTCCCTTTGGGAAGCTCTGGAACGCTTCAATCCCGACGCTCCCCTTGAAATGCTGTTTGATTATGTAAGAATTCGCTTTCCGACAACAGACGTACAGCAGGTGGTCGAAAACATCTTACAACTGAAACTGTCCTATTTTCTTCATGAGGACTATGGTTTCTATTCTTATTCAGAGCATTATGCTTTAGGCGACATATTCGTCCTTTGCTCCCATGAACTGGACAAAGGAGTTCTGGTGGAATTGAAAGGTCGTGGGTGCAGACAATTTGAAAGCTATCTTCTGGCACAACAAAGAAGCTGGTATGAGTTCTTTATGGACGTTTTGGTGGCTGGCGGTGTGATGAAACGCCTTGACCTTGCCATTAACGATAAGACAGGGATTTTAAATATCCCTGTACTCACTGAAAAGTGCCAACAGGAAGAATGTATCTCCGTCTTCCGCAGTTTTAAAAGCTATCGCAGTGGCGAACTGGTACGCAAAGAGGAAAAGGAATGTATGGGAAACACCCTCTATATCGGTTCATTACAAAGTGAAGTTTATTTCTGTATCTATGAAAAGGACTACGAGCAGTACAAGAAAAATGATATTCCCATTGAAGACGCAGAAGTAAAAAACCGTTTTGAGATTCGATTGAAAAATGAGCGTGCTATTATGCAGTCCGTGATTTACTCGTCTATGACAATCCAGAGCATACCGCCTTTAAAATTATCAATCGGTATATCCGTTTTGTAGATAAAGACGATTCCAAACCTCGTTCTGATTGGAAACTGAATGAAGAATGGGCTTGGTTTATTGGGAACAATCGTGAACGATTAAAACTAACCACAAAACCAGAGCCTTACTCCTTCCAAAGGACGCTGAACTGGCTATCTCATCAAGTTGCCCCGACCTTAAAGGTTGCGATTAAACTTGATGAAATCAACCAGACGCAGGTTGTAAAAGACATTCTCGACCATGCGAAACTGACAGACCGACACAAGCAGATTTTGAAGCAACAGTCAGTAAAAGAACAGGACGTGATAACAACAAAAAAATAACTCAAATACAAATTCATTGAATATAGAGAGGAGAACATTTTTATGAATTTTGGACAAAACCTTTATAACTGGTTTCTATCAAACGCTCAATCACTGGTGCTTTTAGCAATCGTTGTGATTGGCTTGTATCTTGGCTTCAAGCGTGAGTTTAGCAAACTGATTGGCTTTTTAATTATTGCGATTATTGCGGTTGGCTTAGTCTTCAACGCTGCTGGAGTAAAAGACATTTTACTAGAGCTATTCAATCGCATTATTGGTGCTTAAATAAAACCGTTCTTTTGTGGAATATAAGTGGTTTTCTTATGTTCCGCAAAGGAATGGTACACCAAACGAAGTGCGGTAGGGATTTTTGAATCTCTACAAAGAAAGGACGTGAATATATGGACGATATGCAAGTCTATATTGCGAATTTAGGCAAATACAATGAGGGCGAATTGGTCGGTGCGTGGTTTACCTTTCCCATTGACTTTGAGGAAGTCAAAGAGAAAATCGGCTTGAATGATGAATATGAGGAATACGCCATTCATGACTACGAGTTACCCTTTACGGTTGACGAATACACTTCCATTGGCGAACTCAATCGACTATGGGAAATGGTATCGGAATTACCCGAAGAATTACAATCGGAGCTATCTGCTCTGCTCACTCATTTTTCAAGCATTGAAGAACTAAGCGAACATCAAGAGGATATTATCATTCATTCCGATTGTGATGATATGTATGACGTGGCACGCTACTACATTGAAGAAACGGGTGCTTTAGGCGAAGTACCAGCTAGTCTTCAAAACTATATTGATTATCAAGCCTATGGTCGGGATTTAGACCTTTCAGGAACGTTTATCTCAACCAATCATGGGATTTTTGAAATCGTCTATTAAATCTGTCGGTACATTACTACTGGCAGATTTTCTATTTTACGGGGTGGCTCAATCAGCTACCCCTATTTTTTATGAAAGGATTGATTACATGAAGAAAATACGAAGCTATACCAGTATCTGGTCTGTGGAAAAGGTACTGTATTCTATCAATGATTTTAGACTTCCGTTTCCCATAACCTTTACGCAAATGACATGGTTTGTCGTGTCACTCTTTGCAGTGATGATACTTGGCAACTTGCCCCCTCTTTCCATGATAGAGGGAGCATTTCTCAAATACTTTGGGATTCCTGTGGCTTTCACATGGTTTATGTCTACAAAAACTTTTGATGGTAAAAAGCCTTATGGATTTTTGAAGTCTGTCATTGCTTATGCACTGCGACCAAAGCTGACCTATGCAGGAAAAAAAGTAACGCTTGGCAGAAACCAGCCACAAGAAGCCATTACAGCAGTTAGGAGTGAATTTTATGGCATATCCAATTAAATACATTGAAAACAATCTCGTCTGGAATAAAGACGGGGAATGTTATGCTTACTATGAGCTTGTTCCTTACAATTACTCATTTCTAAGTCCAGAACAGAAAATACAAGTGCATGATTCTTTCAGACAGCTTATCACACAAAATCGTGATGGCAAAATTCATGCTTTACAAATCAGTACAGAATCCAGCATACGTTCTGCACAAGAGCGTTCCAAAAATGAAGTCACTGGCAAGCTCAAAGCGGTTGCCTATGACAAAATCGACCAACAGACAGACGCTTTAATATCCATGATTGGCGAAAATCAAGTGAACTACCGTTTCTTTATCGGCTTTAAGTTGCTTCTCAACGATCAGGAGTTTTCTATGAAAAGTCTTACCGTTGAAGCAAAAAATGCTTTGTCTGATTTTGTCTATGATGTGAACCATAAGCTGATGGACGATTTTGTTAGTATGAGTAATGATGAAATCCTGCGTTTTCAGAAGATGGAAAAGCTCTTAGAAAATAAAATCTCTCGTCGTTTCAAAATCCGCAGGTTAGATAAGGACGACTTCGGCTATCTGATTGAACACCTTTACGGACAGACAGGCACTGCCTATGAAGAGTATGAGTACCATCTATCAAAGAAAAAGCTGGATAATGAAACGCTGATTAAATACTATGACTTGATTAAGCCTACTCGCTGTTTGGTGGAAGAAAAACAGCGATATTTGAAAATCCAGCAGGAAGATGAAACCGTCTATGTAGCTTACTTTACCATTAACAGCATTGTCGGAGAACTGGACTTCCCGTCCTCTGAAATCTTCTACTACCAGCAACAGCAATTTACATTCCCGATTGATACGTCAATGAATGTGGAAATTGTAGCGAATCGTAAAGCCCTATCTACTGTCCGCAATAAAAAGAAAGAACTGAAAGACTTGGATAACCACGCTTGGCAAAGTGATAATGAAACCAGCTCCAATGTGGCGGAAGCTCTGGAAAGTGTGAATGAGCTGGAAACCAATTTAGACCAAAGCAAGGAATCTATGTACAAGCTGTCTTATGTGGTAAGGGTATCAGCAAATGATCTTGACGAACTCAAACGTCGTTGTAATGAAGTGAAAGATTTTTATGACGATTTAAGCGTAAAACTGGTACGACCATTTGGGGATATGCTCGGCTTACATGAAGAATTTTTACCTGCCAGAAAGCGTTATATGAATGATTATATTCAATACGTGACCTCTGATTTCCTCGCTGGTTTAGGTTTTGGTGCTACTCAAATGCTGGGGGAAAATGAGGGGATTTATGTTGGCTACAGCTTAGATACTGGACGCAATGTCTATCTGAAACCTGCTCTTGCCAGTCAAGGGGTTAAGGGTTCAGTAACCAATGCGTTAGCGTCGGCTTTTGTTGGTTCGCTGGGTGGTGGTAAATCCTTTGCGAATAACCTTATCGTCTATTATGCGGTGCTTTATGGGGCACAAGCAGTGATTGTAGACCCAAAAGCAGAACGTGGCAGATGGAAAGAAACCTTGCCAGAGATTTCCCATGAAATCAATATCGTCACTCTGACTTCTGATGAGAAAAACAAAGGCTTACTTGACCCTTATGTGATTATGAAAAATCCCAAAGATTCTGAATCACTGGCTATTGATATTCTGACATTCCTTACGGGGATTTCCTCTCGTGATGGGGAACGCTTCCCAATCCTTAGAAAAGCCATTCGTGCAGTAACCAATAGTGAAGTACGAGGGTTGATGAAAGTGATTGAGGAATTACGGGTTGAGAATACGCCACTAAGTACCAGTATAGCCGACCATATCGAAAGTTTTACAGACTATGACTTTGCACATTTATTATTCAGTAATGGTTATGTGGAGCAGTCTATCAGCTTAGAAAAACAACTGAACATTATACAGGTTGCGGACTTGGTACTTCCCGACAAGGAAACTTCCTTTGAGGAATATACCACTATGGAGCTTTTATCCGTTGCTATGCTGATTGTCATTAGTACCTTTGCTTTAGACTTTATCCATACAGACCGAAGCATTTTCAAGATTGTAGATTTAGACGAAGCATGGAGCTTTTTACAGGTAGCACAAGGAAAAACACTATCTATGAAGCTGGTTCGGGCTGGTCGTGCTATGAACGCTGGGGTATATTTCGTGACCCAAAATACAGACGACCTCTTAGATGAAAAACTGAAAAATAACCTCGGCTTAAAATTTGCATTTCGTTCCACTGACCTTAACGAGATTAAAAAGACCTTAGCCTTTTTTGGTGTAGACCCAGAGGACGAAAACAATCAGAAGCGATTGCGTGATTTGGAAAACGGGCAATGCCTTATCAGTGATTTATATGGTCGTGTCGGTGTGATACAGTTCCACCCTGTATTTGAAGAACTGCTCCATGCCTTTGATACCAGACCACCTGTGCGAAAAGAGGTGTAAATGTGAAACCATCAATAGTAAACAGAATAAAATCAAACTGGACGCTGAAACGTCTAGGTAAAGTGGCAATGACAGTGGCTTTCACACTTGTGATTGCCATTTTTCTTTTAGCCATGCTGGGAACGGTGGTTCAAGCTGCGGGCTTGGTAGATGATACGGTCAATGTGGCAAATGAATACAGCCGATACCCACTTGAAAACTATCAACTGGATTTTTATGTGGATAATAGCTGGGGCTGGCTTCCGTGGAACTGGTCGGACGGGATTGGAAAACAGGTCATGTATGGACTATATGCCATTACCAATTTTATTTGGACAATCAGTTTGTATGTTTCCAATGCGACAGGTTACTTAGTACAGGAAGCCTATTCCTTAGACTTCATTTCCGCTACAGCAGATTCCATTGGTAAGAATATGCAGACCTTAGCTGGTGTGAGTGCAAACGGATTTTCAACAGAGGGTTTCTATGTTGGATTCCTCTTACTCTTGATTTTGGTTCTTGGGGTTTATGTTGCCTATACGGGACTGATAAAGAGAGAAACCACAAAGGCAATTCATGCCATTATGAATTTTGTGCTGGTGTTTATCCTATCGGCTTCCTTTATTGCCTACGCTCCCGACTACATTAAAAAAATCAATGACTTTTCATCAGACATCAGTAATGCCAGTTTATCACTTGGCACGAAGATTGTCATGCCCCATTCCGATAGTCAAGGCAAGGACAGAGTGGACTTAATCAGAGATAGCCTGTTTTCCATACAGGTTCAGCAACCGTGGCTACTGCTTCAATACAACAGTTCAGACATTGAAAGTATCGGTATTGACCGTGTGGAAAGCCTGCTCTCCACCAGCCCAGATTCCAACAATGGCGAAGACAGAGAAAAAATTGTTGCGGAAGAAATTGAAGACAGAAGCAATACCAATCTAACCATTACAAAGACCATTAACCGTTTAGGTACAGTCTTCTTCCTATTTGTCTTCAATATTGGGATTTCCATATTTGTATTCCTATTAACAGGAATCATGATTTTCTCGCAGGTACTTTTTATCATCTATGCTATGTTTCTGCCTGTGAGCTTTATTTTAAGCATGATTCCATCATTTGATGGTATGTCAAAACGAGCCATAACAAAGCTCTTTAATACCATTTTGACACGAGCTGGAATCACATTGATTATTACGACAGCATTTAGTATTTCAACCATGCTCTATACCTTATCGGCTGGTTATCCGTTCTTTTTGATTGCTTTTCTACAGATTGTGACCTTTGCAGGAATCTACTTCAAGCTGGGCGATTTAATGAGTATGTTTTCTCTACAGAGTAACGATTCTCAAAGTGTGGGAAGTCGTGTGATGAGAAAACCTCGTATGCTTATGCACGCTCACATGCACCGTCTACAGCGGAAACTTGGACGTTCCATGACTACTCTAGGGGCTGGGTCTGCCATTGTTACAGGTAAAAAAGGACAGTCGGGTTCGGGGAGTTCTGCAAGGACACAAGCAGATCACTCCCGACCAGACGGAAAGGAAAAATCAACACTTGGAAAACGTATCGGTCAAACCATCGGTACAGTAGCTGATACCAAAGACAGAATGGTAGACACTGCTAGTGGTTTGAAAGAACAGGTTAAAGATTTGCCGACCAATGCAAGATATGCAGTATATCAAGGAAAATCCAAAGTAAAAGAGAATGTCCGTGATTTAACCAGTAGTATTTCTCAAACCAAAGCGGACAGAGCCAGTGGACGCAAGGAACAGCAGGAACAAAGGCGAAAAACCATTGCGAAGCGTCGCTCTGAAATGGAACAGGTCAAACAGAAAAAACAGCCTGCTTCTTCTGTTCATGAAAGACCGACTACAAGACAAGAACAATATCATGATGAACAGACCTCAAAACAGTCTAATATTCAGACTTCATATAAGGAATCTCAACAAGCCAAACAAGAGCGTCCAGCAGTTAAGTCCGATTTTTCAAGTCCAAAAGTGGAACGCCAAGGCAATACCGTTCAAGAAAAAACCGTTCAAAAGCCAGCAACTTCAACCACTACAGCAGATAGAACTTCACAACGTCCAATCACAAAAGAACGTCCGTCTACTGTTCAAAGAGTACCACTACAAAATACAAGAAGTAGACCACCAATCAAAACCGCCACCATTAAGAAAGTCGGTAAGAAACCATGAAGTTGAAAACTTTAGTGATTGGTGGTTCTGGATTATTCTTGATGGTCTTCTCACTGCTTCTGTTTGTTGCCATTTTATTTTCAGATGAACAGGACAGCGGAATTTCCAATATTCATTATGGAGGTGTGAATGTTTCCGCAGAAGTGCTGGCTCATAAGCCTATGGTAGAAAAATATGCCAAAGAATATGGCGTTGAAGAATATGTCAACATACTTCTTGCGATTATACAGGTGGAATCGGGCGGTACTGCGGAAGATGTTATGCAGTCCTCGGAATCCCTCGGTCTTCCACCTAATTCATTGAGTACAGAAGAATCCATTAAGCAAGGTGTGAAGTATTTCAGTGAATTATTAGCCAGTAGCGAAAGGCTCAGTGTAGATTTAGAATCGGTTATCCAGTCCTACAATTATGGTGGTGGTTTCTTAGGGTATGTGGCTAATCGTGGAAATAAATATACCTTTGAACTGGCTCAAAGTTTCTCAAAAGAGTATTCAGGTGGCGAAAAAGTGTCTTACCCCAATCCCATAGCCATACCTATCAATGGGGGCTGGCGATACAACTATGGCAATATGTTTTATGTGCAACTGGTAACGCAGTATCTTGTCACAACAGAGTTTGATGATGATACGGTACAAGCCATCATGGACGAAGCACTGAAATATGAGGGCTGGCGATACATTTACGGTGGAGCTTCCCCGACTACTTCTTTTGATTGTAGCGGACTGACACAATGGACGTATGGAAAAGCTGGAATTAACTTACCACGAACCGCACAACAGCAATATGATGTGACCCAGCATATCCCACTATCGGAAGCACAAGCTGGCGATTTGGTTTTCTTTCATTCTACCTATAACGCTGGCTCTTATATTACTCATGTTGGGATATACCTTGGCAATAACCGTATGTTTCATGCAGGCGACCCAATCGGTTATGCCGACTTAACAAGCCCCTACTGGCAACAGCATTTAGTGGGAGCAGGACGAATCAAACAATGAGAAAGGAAGATTTAATGATGAAATTTAGAAAAAATCAGAATAAAGAAAAACAGATACCAAAGGAAAAGAAACCTCGTGTCTACTATAAGGTCAATCCTCATAAAAAGGTTGTGATTGCCTTGTGGGTACTTTTAGGGCTTAGTTTCAGCTTTGCGATATTCAAGCACTTTACAGCTATAGATACTCATACTATTCACGAAACAACTATCATAGAAAAGGAATACGTTGATACTCATCATGTAGAAAATTTTGTAGAGAACTTTGCGAAAGTCTACTATTCATGGGAGCAATCCGATAAGTCCATTGATAATCGAATGGAAAGTCTAAAAGGCTATCTGACAGATGAACTTCAAGCTCTCAATGTTGATACAGTACGCAAAGATATTCCTGTATCGTCTTCTGTAAGAGGATTTCAGATATGGACGGTAGAGCCAACTGGCGACAATGAGTTTAATGTAACCTACAGTGTAGACCAGCTCATTACAGAGGGAGAAAATACAAAGACCGTCCACTCTGCTTATATAGTGAGTGTCTATGTAGATGGTTCTGGAAATATGGTACTGGTTAAGAATCCGACCATTACCAACATACCTAAGAAATCAAGTTATAAACCAAAAGCCATTGAAAGTGAGGGGACGGTTGATTCCATTACAACCAATGAAATCAATGAGTTTTTAACGACGTTCTTCAAGCTCTATCCTACAGCGACAGCCAGTGAACTTTCCTACTATGTGAATGACGGGATATTAAAACCAATCGGAAAAGAGTACATCTTTCAAGAACTGGTAAATCCTATTCACAATCGTAAGGATAATCAAGTCACGGTATCGCTGACAGTGGAGTATATCGACCAGCAGACCAAAGCAACGCAGGTATCTCAATTTGATTTGGTACTTGAAAAGAACGGGAGTAATTGGAAGATTATAGAATAACAAATATTGGTACATTATTACAGCTATTTTGTAATCACGTACTCTCTTTGATAAAAAATTGGAGATTCCTTTACAAATATGCTCTTACGTGCTATAATTTAAGTATCTATTTAAAAGGAGTTAATAAATATGCGGCAAGGTATTCTTAAATAAACTGTCAATTTGATAGTGGGAACAAATAATTGGATGTCCTTTTTTAGGAGGGCTTAGTTTTTTGTACCCAGTTTAAGAATACCTTTATCATGTGATTCTAAAGTATCCAGAGAATATCTGTATGCTTTGTATACCTATGGTTATGCATAAAAATCCCAGTGATAAAAGTATTTATCACTGGGATTTTTATGCCCTTTTGGGTTTTTGAATGGAGGAAAATCACATGAAAATTATTAATATTGGAGTTTTAGCTCATGTTGATGCAGGAAAAACTACCTTAACAGAAAGCTTATTATATAACAGTGGAGCGATTACAGAATTAGGAAGCGTGGACAAAGGTACAACGAGGACGGATAATACGCTTTTAGAACGTCAGAGAGGAATTACAATTCAGACAGGAATAACCTCTTTTCAGTGGGAAAATACGAAGGTGAACATCATAGACACGCCAGGACATATGGATTTCTTAGCAGAAGTATATCGTTCATTATCAGTTTTAGATGGGGCAATTCTACTGATTTCTGCAAAAGATGGCGTACAAGCACAAACTCGTATATTATTTCATGCACTTAGGAAAATGGGGATTCCCACAATCTTTTTTATCAATAAGATTGACCAAAATGGAATTGATTTATCAACGGTTTATCAGGATATTAAAGAGAAACTTTCTGCCGAAATTGTAATCAAACAGAAGGTAGAACTGTATCCTAATATGTGTGTGACGAACTTTACCGAATCTGAACAATGGGATACGGTAATAGAGGGAAACGATGACCTTTTAGAGAAATATATGTCCGGTAAATCATTAGAAGCATTGGAACTCGAACAAGAGGAAAGCATAAGATTTCAGAATTGTTCTCTGTTCCCTGTTTATCACGGAAGTGCAAAAAACAATATAGGGATTGATAACCTTATAGAAGTGATTACGAATAAATTTTATTCATCAACACATCGAGGTCAGTCTGAACTTTGCGGAAAAGTTTTCAAAATTGAGTATTCGGAAAAAAGACAGCGTCTTGCATATATACGTCTTTATAGTGGCGTACTGCATTTGCGAGATTCGGTTAGAATATCGGAAAAGGAAAAAATAAAAATTACAGAAATGTATACTTCAATAAATGGTGAATTATGTAAAATCGATAAGGCTTATTCCGGGGAAATTGTTATTTTGCAGAATGAGTTTTTGAAGTTAAATAGTGTTCTTGGAGATACAAAGCTATTGCCACAGAGAGAGAGAATTGAAAATCCCCTCCCTCTGCTGCAAACGACTGTTGAACCGAGCAAACCTCAACAAAGGGAAATGTTACTTGATGCACTTTTAGAAATCTCCGACAGTGACCCGCTTCTGCGATATTATGTGGATTCTGCGACACATGAAATCATACTTTCTTTCTTAGGGAAAGTACAAATGGAAGTGACTTGTGCTCTGCTGCAAGAAAAGTATCATGTGGAGATAGAAATAAAAGAGCCTACAGTCATTTATATGGAAAGACCGTTAAAAAAAGCAGAGTATACCATTCACATCGAAGTTCCACCGAATCCTTTCTGGGCTTCCATTGGTTTATCTGTATCACCGCTTCCGTTGGGAAGTGGAATGCAGTATGAGAGCTCGGTTTCTCTTGGATACTTAAATCAATCATTTCAAAATGCAGTTATGGAAGGGATACGCTATGGCTGTGAACAAGGATTGTATGGTTGGAATGTGACGGACTGTAAAATCTGTTTTAAGTATGGCTTATACTATAGCCCTGTTAGTACCCCAGCAGATTTTCGGATGCTTGCTCCTATTGTATTGGAACAAGTCTTAAAAAAAGCTGGAACAGAATTGTTAGAGCCATATCTTAGTTTTAAAATTTATGCGCCACAGGAATATCTTTCACGAGCATACACCGATGCTCCTAAATATTGTGCGAACATCGTAGACACTCAATTGAAAAATAATGAGGTCATTCTTAGTGGAGAAATCCCTGCTCGGTGTATTCAAGAATATCGTAGTGATTTAACTTTCTTTACAAATGGACGTAGTGTTTGTTTAACAGAGTTAAAAGGGTACCATGTTACTACCGGTGAACCTGTTTGCCAGCCCCGTCGTCCAAATAGTCGGATAGATAAAGTACGATATATGTTCAATAAAATAACTTAGTGTATTTTATGTTGTTATATAAATATGGTTTCTTGTTAAATAAGATGAAATATTTTTTAATAAAGATTTGAATTAAAGTGTAAAGGAGGAGATAGTTATTATAAACTACAAGTGGATATTGTGTGCTGAGAGCTTTCTTCTATACTAATAGACGAAAGGGTGTGAAAATGATTTTTAAATGATACTGTGGAACGGAACAGTAGCCCTAGTATTGACTACTGTCGTTTCTATTCATATTGGCTATTCTAGGACTGAGATGAAAAAATCTATAAATGCTCAGAATAAAATTGAACCCGCAAATCTCCCCAAAACAATGGTGAGTCATGTACTTGTATTATTCCGAAAAAATACACCTCTGGTGCAGTGAGACAAATTGGTGTATCTTATAGTGGCTTCGTAGATGAAAGCTATACTCTACTATCACTCTTTGATGATGTAGAACAAATTGAAAAAGATAATAGACTTCAGACAGCTATTGATGTTGTCAGAGAACAGTTTGGTTTTTTAGCCATACAAAAAGGAACCGTCCTAACTGAAGGTTCCAGAAATATTGAACGCAGTAAACTTATCGGTGGTCATTCCGCGGGTGGATTGGAGGGATTAAAATGAAACAAGAAAAAAATACAGTACAATTTTCAGAAATCCGTAGCAAAGGATGTAATGATATTGAAATGCTTGAAAGATTTTTACATGGAATCGTTGAAACAGCAACTTCAAAACTTCGTCAGAGAAAACTCAAAACAACTGAAATATCGATACGACTAGTACATGCTAAATCTGAAAACCGATTACCATTGGAATTTACATTTAGCATTAAGCCAACAAGCTCATCTGTGATAATCTATACTGAGGTAATCAATCGCTTTAAAGAATGTTACACAGGTGGGGGAATTCAAGGTTTTACGATTCAATTTGATAAAAATACCCTTGCCTCTGCATAGAAAGGATTTGATATGATTGACCGTTCATATTTACCATTTCAATCAGCAAGAGAGTACCAGGATACAAAGATGCAAAAATGGATGGGCTTTTTCCTATCTGAACATGCATCAGCACTCTCTGATGATACAAACAAAGTAACGTACATGTCTGACTTATCACTAGAGAAGAAATTATTACTCCTCAGTCAAGTATACGCCGGGCAGCTACGCACACGCATTCAAGTGATTGAAAAAAACAAGCGTGTTTCCTACACTGGAACAATACCAAGTCTGACCAAAGATTTCATTTTGATAAAAACTACAACAGGTCACATCAATTTGAAATTAAAAGACATTATTAGTATTGAACTTGTCGAGGAGGTGCTCTATGAATCAGCTTGAGTTTCAGCGTAATCACCTACAAATGGACTATTATAGCGAGAGCTACCAAGATTTTGAACGTGACTTCTACCGCTACTCTAACATGAATATTCCATTGACCTTCCTAACTGATGATATCCTAAAAACAATGGCGACTTCACGTAAGAATTACTTTGTCCTCAATAAGGAAAAGTCCAGAGATAACCGCGATCACTTCTTCATATTTGAAGTAAGTACCGTAGATGAGAATCCGCTAATCTATCATTATACATATAAGAAAACTACAATATATTTAGCAGAAAAATAGGAGCAGTTCAATTGACTGTTCCTATTTTTAATATTCATAAAATCTAAAGTCTTTATACTCTTTAACAATGGAGTCGCCAACCAGAACAGACTATACTGACCAGCGACTACCTTAAATTTAATGTTTCAGATTTATTTTCTTATCTCTAATTTCATAAACTACATCTGCTACATTTTCGAGTAATCGTTTATCGTGGGTGATAAACACGATAGTTCCGGTGTACTCCTTCATTAGTATTTCCAAAGCCTCTAAACTTGGTATGTCAAGGAAGTTACTGGGTTCATCCATTATTAGGATGTTATATCTACCCATGAGCATTTTAGCAAGCAACAATTTTATAATTTCTCCACCGCTTAAAACAGATAAACTTTTTCCAATATCGTTCTGTTTGAACCCCATAGATGCTAGCACTGAACGAATTTCTGATATATTGTAGTCACAATCCTTCTGCATAAACTCCATAACATTCTGATTACTGTTGTACTTGTAACCATTCTGTGCAAAGTAACCTATTTTTGCCTTAGGCGAAATAGAAATTCCTTCTTCATGGTTTAAGATCATTTGGATTAAAGTTGTTTTTCCGATTCCATTACCACCAGTTAACGCCACTTTTGCTCCTAACGGAATTTGAAAAGATGCATTTTCAAACAGAGCCTTATCCCCAAATACTTTATTAATTTCTGCACCGACTATAGGGTATGGATTATGGAGCTCCAATGCTTTACTTTGCCTGAAACGAATTCTGCGAATGCCTTCCGGAGCTTCTACTTTTCCTAAGGCCGCAATCCTGTGCTCTAGGGTTTTAGCAGCATTATACATCTTTTTTTCCTTACTTCCTATTGATTTTTGATGAGCTAAACGCCCTCCGTCTTCAGTACTTTTTTTCTTTGAAGAACCTTTTGCCTTCTGTTCTATTTTACGAGCCTGTTTTCGCTTTTCCTCCGCAGCCCTTTCCAATCGGGCACGTTCCGCAATAAATTGTTCGTATTCTGCAGCTTGGCTCTTACGTTCTTCCTCTTTCTGACGAAGATAATCAGAATAGTTTCCCCAATACTCAGTGATTTTGCCATCTTTCAGTTCCCATATTTTATCTACTATTTCATCAAGAAAATAGCGGTCATGGCTAATAACTAACAGTGCACCTGTAAAATATTTTAGCTGTCCTATTAGAAAATCAATTCCTTCACGGTCTAAATGGCTCGTAGGTTCATCCGCTAAAATACCATGAACCTGTGCCGATAAGGCCTGTGCTATTTTAAGCCTTGTTTCTTCACCACCGCTCATAGTCTGTATATTTAATTGCTCAACACCTAGCTTGCCTACAAGTGCAAAATCTTTTTCCTCCTGCAGAGTTACTTCGTCCAACTGGGGAATATAGGCAAGTTCACCCAGACGATTCATTTTACATCCTGGGGGAGTTAATTCTCCTAAAAGTACCCTGAGTAAAGTGCTTTTTCCAGCACCATTTGCTCCTACTAAACCAATACGGTCATAATCATATACTTCTAATTCATTTATATCTAAAACATCGCGTCCTTTGAATTCCACACGAATGTCTTTTGCTTTTAATATTAATTCCATAACATTTCCTCCTGTCTATAATCGCATGCTTTCATTTGCTTGTATGCAGGGAAAACCCTGCGATTTTAGCAGGAAGAGTTACATGAAAATAAGATACATAAATATTCCTCCAATATTGTTTATTTTAAATCTAATTTTCTAACCTCAGTTATCATTTGGCAAACTATAGCAATGCCAATAATTAAAATACCTGATAGTAAAAACCAATGATTTACACCGATTTTATCAGCAAAGAATCCAGAAAGAATTAACCCAATTGGCATAGCAAGTGACATGATACTTCCGATCAAAGAAAATACACGTCCTAAATATTCAGGCTTAATTTTCTCCTGAAAAAGAGCTGTTTGCACACCGCTATAAAATGGCACCGAAAGCCCCATTATTGCACAGCAAACTACGAATATTACAAATCCATTTGGAGGAAGTATTCCCGAAACGGCTAAACTGGTCCCCATTATAAAAAATGAACTTGTTATTAGTAATACATGCTTTTCGAAGCCCCCTAATCTTCCTAATAATAAGCCTCCTGCTAGCATCCCAAATGCAAAGGAAATTTCCGTAATAGAAATATGCACAGGCGTTCCATTAAAGTGTTCCATGCTTATTAAAGGAAATAGTGCATTGATTGGCATATAAACAAAAGTATATAGTGTTCCTAAGAGTAATAAGGCAAACAATCCTTTGTTTTGTCTCAGAACCACAACTCCTTCTTTCATCTCCCTTATGAAATTTGGTTCTAAACTTTGCACTTGATTACCCAGCTTAGGTATACGTACAATTGCTACCGTAATAGATGCAATCACAGCACCCAATACGTCGATGGCAATAATAGCATTTAAATCCCAAACGGAGTATAAGAGTGCTGCAACTGCCGGACTAACAATATAGCTTATAGACTGCAAAGACTGACTATAGCCTGCGCATTTCGTTAGCTGTTCTTCTGGTACTAAAAGTGGTGTAACCGCATTGAGTGCTGGGGTATGAAAAGCTGTTCCAATGCTACGGATAAACAATACTATCATAATCATCCAGACAGGTAGCTCCATACAGAATGCAACAATAGCAAGCACTGCACCAGCTGCTGCGATAATTAAATCGGCACCAATCATTATCTTCTTCCTATCATGACGATCCACTAGCACACCAATGGCAGGTCCCAAAATCGCATAGGGTAAAAAACCTACTAATGAAGCCATAGACAAGACCATCGCAGATCCTGTTTTTTCTGTAAGGTAAAAAATAATCGCCATTTGCAGGATGGCACTAGTGATTAATGATACTGCTTGCCCTGCCCATATTGCATAAAATTTTCGTTTCCAATTGTTGTATTTTTCCATTTATATTATCTCCTGCATATTATTTTGCTTGAATTTCTATTTTGAATAGCATTCTAGGCAATAAAAAATGCAGGCCAAACCCCACAATGTGGCTTTTGGTCTGCATACATACAATTTGGAAACATTCATATTAAAGACATAGTTAAATAAAGGTATAGTTAAATAACCAATATCCTCACCGTAACTAATGAATGCTCAATATCGTATAAATAAGCACAACAAAAAAGCCTATCATCGGGTATAGATTCTGCTTTTTTTATTGCCAGCTTATCTTAAACGCATTGAGGCTGTCATAGTTTCGGTTCCTCCTACATCTTTGTTTATATCAATTTATAGTATAACACAACAAGATGATATGTTCAATATAAAAGTTATGGAATGAGACTCATACTTCCAATTCGATGCCAGATTTAAAGGATATGACGAAGTTTTCTTCATAGACTGTAACGCTCTGGATTATCTTCCTTAGTAGCAAGCGATTAGCTTTCACAAAATCTTCTGTTTGTAGTTTTAAAAATTCATCAGGATTTTCTAACTCAACCTCAAAATATTTCATTTTACATTCCCTCATTTCATTTATTGATAAATTGAGTTTGCAAAAAAGAGTGGACAATTTTTGTCTACTCTTAACCTTTAAAATAGTTTTTTTTAATCGATTTGAAGTTGCCTAAATTATTACTTATTCGGTAAAATGAAGTATTGCTTTCAACAGATTTCCTTCAACTACACTTCACTTGATTCAAACAAGGTGGGTACATTTCTATTCCCACAAACTCCTTGTCAATGGAAACAAACACGTACCCACAGGGTAAATGGAAATAGAAACTGATAATTTCTAGCTATCACTTCTACTCATTCCAAAAATTTTCTCACTCTGATACTTACCCACCATAAAGCAAAAAGCCTTGCAATCAAGGCTTTCATTATCCCTTTCGTTCAAAGGTTTCTAAGCTTTTACGAGCAGAGCGACACACTCAGCGGTTCGCTATCTCCGTTCTGTCTGCGTGCTAGCACTTGTCAATCACGGACAGCTATCGCATGGGCGGAAGTAAATGCTAATCTTCGTCGTTTTACTCCTTGACTAGCAAACTTACCGCCTCAACATGTCCTGTATGTGGAAATAAAACACGATTAAAGATAAGGGAAGATACTGAATTAAAAAAATTCCCCCTCTATTGTCCGAAATGCAGACAAGAAAATTTAATTGAAATAAAGCAGTTCAAAGTAACTGTGATTACAGAGCCAGACGCAAAGACGCAGAGCCGATAAAATGAGATTAATACAATCTCATTTTATCGGCTCTTTCCGTTATGTATGGATTCTTTTAATTAGTCTTCGATGTTTCTTGCTTCGTTGATACCGCTGGCTAAAGATTCCATTAAGGATAGTTCTTTGTCTGTAAAGCTATCCATGTATTTCTCTATCTGTAATCGTCGGGTGCTTTTTACCAAGTTATTAGCAGGTAAGAAAAATTCATCAACGGAAACATGAAGTAACGATACAAGGTCATAAAGAACTTGTATGCTGGGGTGTTGCCCTTTATTTTCAATATTAGTTAAGTACCGTGGGTCAATTTCAATCAATGCTCCCACTTGTTCACGAGTTAAACCTCGTTTCAATCGAGCTTCTTTAATGGCTAAACCAAAGGCTCTAAAATCATATTTATCTTCTTTTTTACGCATAGTAGACCACCTCTATACATTTTATTGTTCCTACTGAATTAAAAACAGGTATAGAAAAACGTGTTATATGGTTTATAGGTTTATATTTAATAAAAAGCACTACTAAACGCCAATAAAAAAACCGTTATATGGTAGTGCTATTTACGCTGTTAAAATATTGTATATTACTTCCAAATGGCGGTTTGTTGGAGGTCAACGTCGCCATGAAGTACATCATATACAATAAATTTCCTTACATTGGGTTCTTGTCAAAAAAAGTCGTCTATCTGCAATAGATAAGTACGTCCACCAATGTGGTTTTATAAATCATATAGATAGAATAACAGAAGCATGTAAACAGAGAAATAAATCTGTTTATATGCTTTTTTGGCTATTCAGAACTTTTTTACAAAGTTTATTTATCAGTAATGCAACAAATCCCCCTTTCACATTGGGACTAAGAGTGAAAGGAGATAAACGAGCAAGGCTCACTTCCTTTCCTAGACAGAAAGGGGGTGAGAAACATGAAACCATCTTCTTTTCAGACCACAATAGAAAATCAGTTTGACTATATCTGTAAACGTGCTATGGAAGACGAGCGAAAGAATTATATGCTTTATCTTTCAAGGATTGCAAAGCGTGAGGTGTCCTTTTCGGATGTTGGCGATTATCTTGTTAGCCAGTTTGCGACAACAGATAACTATTCAACTGACTTTCAGATTTTTACACTCAATGGGTTATCAGTAGGCGTTGAAAATGATTTGTTGAGTGAAGCATTACGTGAGTTGCCAGACAAGAAACGTGAAATTCTACTGCTGTTTTACTTTATGGACATGAGCGATTCAGAAATTACAGACCTGTTGAAATTGAACCGTTCTACTGTCTATCGGCATAGAACCAGTGGACTAGCCTTAATTAAAAAGTTTATGGAGGAATTTGAAGAATGAAAACACAATATCCTATGATTCCCTTTCCTCTCATTGTAAAGGCAACAGATGGCGATACCGAAGCGATTAACCAGATTCTACATCATTACAGAGGGTACATAACGAAGCGTTCCCTACGACTTATGAAAGATGAATATGGCAATCAAAGTATGGTCGTTGATGAAGTCTTACGTGGAAGAATGGAAACCAGACTGATTACAAAGATTTTGTCATTTGAAATTAAGTAATATCCTCTCTCCTTTCGTGGAAGCGTGCTAAACCATTCCACGCTTCCCGAACAGGGAGGTTTGTTATTCCACCAAAGCATATTGAGCTTTCAATGTGTTTTGATAGGCTAACGAGCCATTGTTCTTTGAAAACTGAATAAAAGTAATCGAATACGTTTCGATAAGAAAAGAGCCAACGGAACTAACCGCCATGACCTATCTTATAAAGATAGCGAGCGATTCATGTTAGTGATCCGAGAAGCAATCTTTAGCAGGATTGCCTGCAACGACATTCTTATCGTGATAATGATACTCCCATACAGTCAATAGTCCGAGCGTGATAAAACCGTCGCAGGCAATGAGTATGGCTACATGAGAACCATGCAGGGGTGGAACTCCCGTGAGCTTTGCTAAAGCTGTTCGATTGCTGGTAAAACAACTTTTATGAAATCCAAATAAGTGATTTGGAAAGGAGGATTTTATGAAGCAGACTGACATTCCTATTTGGGAACGTTATACCCTAACCATTGAAGAAGCGTCAAAATATTTTCGTATTGGCGAAAACAAGCTACGACGCTTGGCAGAGGAAAATAAAAATGCAAATTGGCTGATTATGAATGGCAATCGTATTCAGATTAAACGAAAACAATTTGAAAAAATTATAGATACATTGGACGCAATCTAGCGTCGCCAAAGGGTCTTGTATATGATAAAATAGTATTAAGTCGTATCAAGGCTCTTTCCATAAAGGAAAGGAGCAAATGCCATGTCAGAAAAAAGACGTGACAATAAAGGTCGAATCTTAAAGACTGGAGAGAGCCAACGAAAAGACGGAAGATACTTATACAAATATATAGATTCATTTGGAGAACCGCAATTTGTTTACTCGTGGAAACTTGTGGCTACAGACCGAGTACCAGCAGGAAAGCGTGATTGTATCTCACTTAGAGAGAAAATCGCAGAGTTACAGAAAGACATTCATGATGGTATTGATGTTGTAGGAAAGAAAATGACACTCTGCCAGCTTTACGCAAAACAGAACGCTCAAAGACCAAAGGTTAGAAAAAACACTGAAACTGGACGCAAATATCTTATGGATATTTTGAAGAAAGACAAGTTAGGTGTAAGAAGTATTGACAGTATTAAGCCATCAGACGCTAAAGAATGGGCTATTAGAATGAGTGAAAATGGTTATGCTTATCAAACCATCAATAACTACAAACGTTCTTTAAAGGCTTCATTCTATATTGCTATACAAGATGATTGTGTTCGGAAGAATCCATTTGACTTTCAACTGAAAGCAGTTCTTGATGATGATACTGTCCCTAAGACCGTACTAACAGAAGAACAGGAAGAAAAACTGTTAGCCTTTGCAAAAGCTGATAAAACCTACAGCAAAAATTATGATGAAATTCTGATACTCTTAAAAACAGGTCTTCGTATTTCAGAGTTTGGTGGTTTGACACTTCCAGATTTAGATTTTGAGAATCGTCTTGTCAATATAGACCATCAGCTATTGAGAGATACTGAAATTGGGTACTACATTGAAACACCAAAGACCAAAAGTGGCGAACGTCAAGTTCCTATGGTTGAAGAAGCCTATCAAGCATTTAAGCGAGTGTTAGCGAATCGAAAGAATGATAAGCGTGTTGAGATTGATGGATATAGTGATTTCCTCTTTCTTAATAGAAAGAACTATCCAAAAGTGGCAAGTGATTACAACGGCATGATGAAAGGTCTTGTTAAGAAATACAATAAGTATAACGAGGATAAATTGCCACACATCACTCCACATAGTTTGCGACATACATTCTGTACCAACTATGCAAATGCAGGAATGAATCCAAAGGCATTACAGTACATTATGGGACATGCTAATATAGCCATGACGCTGAACTATTACGCACATGCAACATTCGATTCTGCAATGGCAGAAATGAAACGCTTGAATAAAGAGAAGCAACAGGAGCGTCTTGTTGCTTAGTAGTACAAATGAATTTACTACTTATTTACCACTTCTGACAGCTAAGACATGAGGAAATATGCAAAGAAACGTGAAGTATCTTCCTACAGTAAAAATACTCGAAAGCACATAGAATAAGGCTTTACGAGCATTTAAGAAAATATAAAAAGATAATTAGAAATTTATACTTTGTTTGTCTAAAAAAGCAGCAAACTATAAACTAGTAGGTTCCACACCAAATGTAGACCCATACTTCCCCATAAGTCCGATTTATAGCGCACCATCCCTAAAAAGATCCCAAGTGAAACATATAAACACCAAGCTAGAATGGTTCCTGGATGATGTACTAAGGCAAATAAAACACTTGTCAAAGCAACTCGAATATCTAATTTTCTGACCAGGTTCCATAAAATTTCTCGATACAGAAATTCTTCAACCATACTCGCATTGATTAAGAACAATAAAAATGAAAACCAAGGAACCTGATGTTGAAGTCCAATTAAGTTTGCTTGATTCGTGGTTCCTTGAGCATGAATCAGACTAAAACATAGGCTTATAATCAGTAGGCTAACGAATCCAATACCAAGCCATTTCATCCTAGTTTTCATATTGACCTTGACCACTTGTTTTCGTTGGCCATACATCCATAAAAAAGAAATGAGCGACGCACAATAGAGAATCTGTAGTATGGTTAACTCACCAATACAAAGCAATTTCAGTAAGTATAGGGATACCAATAAGACATTTACTTGTTGGAATATATAAACTGGAATTATTCTTTTCATAGTTACCTCCGAAATAAATCTTCATAATCTAAATCTAATACCTGCACAATCCTTTCTACCCATGGACTTTGAGGCATTCGTTGTTCCATCTTGTAGTGGCGTATTTTTTGATACAAACGATTCAATTCACTTGGATAGTGAAACTCTCCCGCAAACATTTTTCTGGTTAACTCAATCCAGCTAATATTTCTTTCAGCCAAAATAATGGACAAGTTCTCCCAAAATCGTTCAGCCATATTGCTTCTCCTTTAACTAGATAAATAATGTGTTTGTGCCATGTAAATCAATTGTTTCGTATCTCTTGGCAATAGAGCTCTAGCCTCTTCCAAATTCAGATTTGGATAAACTCTCTTATTTGAAACCGCAAGAGGAAGCCTGATGCATAGTTCAGGATTTTTTAATATCATTTCAATGAAATCCGTTAATCTTAGATTGTCACGGTTCTTAAATCGTAATAAATTGGGAGATAGAAACTCAAAACAATCTGAAGAATAGCTCATCATCTCAATTAATTTATCCTTTGTCATTTCAGAAATCGAATGACAAGACACCTCGATGCCATACTTTTGAAAGAAATCCAAAAGAAGTTGATTTCTTTGGCTATTTTTACTTAGATAGAGATCAATCATGGGAGACCTCCCAAAGATTCGGTTCCATTTGATATTCTGAGACGATTAAGGAATCTAATGAATTTGAGAAGTTAATCGATTTCTTGTCTTCATCATAAGCTTTTACAGTTACTTGGGTTGTAAGTATTCCTTCTTTTCCCTCGGCTCGATAGCCTTGTCCATATAAAACAAAAACAAGATTCTGATTATCATCTACAAAGGCATCAACCCCATTCTTTATGTCTTGACTTTCAAGGAATTCCATAACGTTTTGAAGATAGGACTCGTAAAATAGTGGGTAGTTGTGTTTTTTATGGTAATCATCTAAAAATGTTACTTCAAACTCACATGGATAATTGGGCATCAAAAATAATTGTTCATCCAGCTGTTTGATTTCTGCATCATGTAATTCTGTTTCTAATTCATCACAATCTAGTATTGATTCTTTATTTAATGCTTTCATCTTTTTCCTCTATTTCTTTTAATTTCTTTGCGATCGCGGCAATCACAGGAACGGTTACACTATTACCAGCTTGTTTATAGAGCTGACTATTACTAGAGACTTTTCTCGCAGCTTCAAAAGCCCAATCAGGAAAGCCCTGCAAGCGAAAACACTCTTTAGGAGTGATTCGTCGTATCCTCAGACGGTAAAATTGTCCATCTATCAAGACACCAGCTACATGATAAACTTGTTTATCTTCTCCTTCATAGCTACCCACTACTCCCATTTGACCACTAGTTGTTAACGTATTCGCTATACCTTTTCCAACTCTACCACGCCGATACTGAGAACTTGGTCTTTCCAAATTGATTGAATCTCCAATCTCTGCTTGAGCGTATCCTTTTTTAGTTGCTTCCCTGACTTTTAAAAATTGGATTGGTTCTGGAATCAGTATTTTGGGAATTTTATCTCCTCCTTGCATCGTAGTCAGTGTTGGAGATAAGCCCTCACTTCCATAGACGCGACCGGTCTCCTTAAAGCTAGTGGGTAAATCTCCAACAACGACAATGCCATGACGATCCTGAGTATTTAAAGTAAACATCGGCTCTTGATTTTCCTTAAAGCGTCTACCATTTTGTCTCTTGTCTAATCTGTCTGGTGTCATACAAGGAATCGCAATCTTAAATCCTTCTCCTTTCACACGAACTAAGGTTGGCGCAAGACCTTCTGAATAATAAACTTTACCGCTCATTCCACTTTTTGATGGATTCAAATTTCCTAATGTTTTTAAAATCTCAGAGTTAGTTGCTTGACCTTCTCGTCTGAAAGGAAATAAGAGTCTGGTACCTTTCTTTCTAGAATGTCCGATAATAAACACCCTCTCTCTGTTTTGGGGAACGCCAAAATCCTTACTGTTAAGCACCTGCCACTCAACATCAAACCCCAACTCATCAAGTGTGGTAAGGATTGTGGTGAACGTCCGTCCCTTATCGTGATTGAGTAGGCCTTTAACATTTTCAAGAAAAAGAAAACGTGGTTGGATTTGTTTGGCCGCCCGAGCAATTTCAAAGAACAAAGTTCCTCTAGTATCTTCAAATCCCAATCGTCTTCCTGCGATTGAAAATGCTTGACAAGGGAATCCCCCACAGATGATATCGACTTTCCCTCTAAGTTTTTTAAATTCATCATCTGAAACATTTCGTATGTCATGAAATTCTATTTCTCCTTCCGTTTGAAAAATGGATTTATAAGATTCTCTAGCAAATTTATCAATCTCACAAAATCCAATACACTCGTGTCCGACACTTTCCATTCCTAGTCGAAAACCACCGATACCTGAAAATAAATCAATAAATTTCATTTCTTGATTACCCCTTTCTGATCGACTATTAATGTCCAAAGAGTCAAACCACTTGAAATGAAAATGAGCATAACTAATATCCACTCGATTGGCGACATTTAACCACCTCCTTTTCTAACACGGTTATTCCAAACAGAATACAAGCCGTTAAACACAAATTCAGCAAGCACTTCCGCACGTCTAACAAAGCGGACATTATCTAGAGCATACTGATAGATTTTCTCAAAATCAGTCATAGCAATTTCACTGGCTGTTTCAGAAAAACCTTCGCGTCTAAATTGATCTTGTACCAATCCCCAAATATAATCTCGATCATATTTTGTGACCTTTTCTACTTTTCTTTTCAAGATAGGTTGAGTATTCCTATCCTCCTCATCCTCAATAAATAAAGAATCAGTCTCACTATATTTAGTATCACTAACTTCAGTCTCACTAGGGGCTGAATGTGAGACGGGGGCCGTTTGATTTTCAACCTGCCCTAGTCTTTTTTTAACACTAGGCCTGTTTGAATTACCTACTGGGGTAGAAGATAATTCCCCTAAATAAATCTTATTAGCTAGTCTTCCTTTCTCACTTGAAGACTGTTGAACTTCATCAATTAAGTCATATTCTTTAAGAGTTTTTTTGATGGACAGTAATTTTGACTTCGAACAACCTAACAGCCTCATCAGTTTAGAATTAGAAAATACTAAATAGACCGCGCCTTCTTCATCTATCCAACCACGACTGAGAGATAATTCTAAACGATCTTTTAAAATAGAATAAGCCACCTTTACTTCTAGTTTCATATCCATATATTTCTCATCCTCAAAAAGAATTTTAGGTAATTTATAATACCGTTCTGAAGTTTGGTATTGATTTGCGGTAATTCGTTTCATAGCTCTCCTCCAAGTTCTTTGAGTATTAAATCGCCATTTGATTCCAAGCGAACCAAGCCACTTTTTTCTAATTCAGCCATAAGAGAGATGGCTTCAACAATGTCAATTCCCATTTCACGTACTAAAAATGAAATGACGATATAGCGTGATGATTGTAATTCTTTTGTCATTTTCCCTCCAGAAAATAAAAAAAGGAGAACAATATTCAACTGTTCTCCAAAATATTTTTATTAAAAAGAAAAACCCTGCCAAATTAATTTTTGGTAGGGTTTTTGGCAGGAAACTAAATTAATTTATCAGTTTCTAAAATGTGTTCACGATTCTAAAAGGCTGATACTATAGTATTCCGAATTCTAATTGGTATATGCCTCTTATTTAAGAGTAACTGAAGCTCCAGCTTCTTCCAATTTAGCTTTGATTTCTTCAGCTTCTGCAGTTGCAACGCCTTCTTTAACAAGTGCTGGTGCACCGTCAACAAGTTCTTTAGCTTCTTTAAGACCAAGACCAGTGATTTCACGTACAACTTTGATAACGCCAACTTTTTTGTCGCCTGCAGATGTCAATTCAACGTCGAATGAATCTTTAGCAGCACCAGCGTCAGCAACACCAGCTGCAGCAACAGCTACAGGAGCAGCTGCAGTTACACCAAATTCTTCTTCGATAGCTTTTACAAGGTCATTCAATTCAAGGATTGAAGCTTCTTTAATTTCAGCAATAATGTTTTCAATGTTCAATGCCATTGTTATTTCCTCCAAATATGTTTTTAAATTTATAATAGATTTTTCGTAGCTAGGCTACGCTGCGTAGCTTAAGATTAAGCTGCGTCTTCTTTGTTGTCTGCAACCGCTTTGACTGCAAGAGCAACGTTGCGCACCGGCGCTTGAAGTACAGAAAGGAGCATAGAAAGAAGTCCTTCGCGGTTTGGAAGAGTTGCAAGTGCAAGAATCTCTTCTTTAGATGCGACAGCGCCTTCGATTGCACCACCTTTAATTTCAAGTGCTTCAGCGTTTTTAGAAAAGTCGTTCAAGATTTTCGCTGGTGCGATAACATCTTCGTTAGAAAATGCTACTGCAGATGGTCCAACAAATACTGATGCAAGTTCTTCAAGACCAGCTTTTTCAGCTGCACGACGCAAGATTGAGTTTTTAATGACTTTATACTCAACTTCGCTTCCACGAAGCTCACGACGAAGAACTGTATCTTGCTCAACTGTCAAACCACGAGCGTCTACAACGACGATAGATGCAGCAGCTTTCATTTTTTCAGCTACTACGTCAACTAGTTCCGCTTTTTTAGCAATAATTGCTTCACTCATTAGTGTGTTCACCTCCGTAATTATTTTGCTTGGGGAATTTTTCCAAAAGAAAAACGCGCCCAAACCTAGACACGAAAGTACAATACGCTTCTTTTTACATGATACGTTTTGTCCTCGGTAGGATCTTTATGAGTCGAGCTCCCCTACTGTCTTAGGCAGTTTTTTCAAACCGTATATAAGTATAGCATAGACAAAAAAAGAATGCAAGATTTTTGCAAACTTTTTTTAAATTTTTTTAAATCTCTACTGTCAAAACTTTGCCTTGCTTAACCACCTGTTCTCCAGCGATATAAACATCATCGACATCACTGGATTTGACAGCATAAACCAGGTGAGAGAGCATATTTTCCTGAGGTTGAAGATGGATTTTTCCCTGTGGTTGAATGACCAGAAAATCTGCTTGCTTGCCAACTTCTAGGCTTCCTATCTGCTTTTCCATTCCTAGAACCTTAGCACCCTCTATCGTCAGAGCTTTGAGGGCTGTTTCAATAGGAAATTGGCTGGCATCTCCACTTTTCATCTTTTGAAGAAGGGCTGCTGTGCGTCCTTCCTCAAACATATCTAGATTGTTATTGGAAGCAACCGAGTCTGTCGCAATCCCCACTGCTACTCCTGCTTTTTGGAGTTGGATGATTGGAGCGATTCCAGAAGCCAGTTTGAGGTTACTAATAGGATTGTGAGCAATAGATACTTGAGAAGTTGCCAAGCGTTCAATTTCTCTCTCGTTTAATTCGACCCCGTGAGCAAAGACGGACGGATGTTCTAAATAACCCAGTTCTTCAAGAAAAGTAAGGGGGCGTTTGCCATAGCGTTTGAGGATAATTCCTGATTCCTCCTTGGTCTCCGCCACATGGATATGGATAGGAATATTCAGCTCTTTTGCCATATCTAAGCTCTCTTCCAGCAAATCTTTACTACAGCTGTAGGAAGAATGAGGGGCTACCATAACCTTGAAATTTGGATTTTCATATCCTAAGATTTCTTCTATAATGGATCGTGTTCTGCTTATAGTCTCAGCAGTTGTTTCTGTCTCTGAAGAAAAGAGGGTCGGTGAGAAATAACAACGCATCTTAGATGCCTTGACTGCCTGATAAATTTGATCAATATCCACACCATTGGGATTATACATATCGTTGAAGCTTGTTGTTCCTGACTGGAGCATTTCTGTCAGAGCTTCTTTGACTGCCTTGGTAGTCATGTCGGGAGTAAATCCTGCTTCTGCTGGCCAGATATAGTCATTGAGCCATTCATGGAGATTGCTATCATCCCGAATCCCTCGCAAACCTGTCATAGCAGAATGGGTATGGCAATTGACCAAACCAGGCATAATCCAGGCTCCCTGATAGTCTATAATCTGCTCAGCTTGCTCTAAAATCTCTGGCTTCTCTTGGCCGACATAGACGATTTGAGAGTCCTTAACGGCTAAGATACCATCCAGATAAACATGGAAATCTTGGTCACAAGTCACGATATTTACATGCTGATAGACTTTCATTGTTTTCTCCTTCTAAGACCCTGATTTTTCTAGCTATTGTAACAAAAAAGTCACCCGAAGGCAACTTTTTTTCCATAATATTGCAAAATAGAAAGGATTATTCAGAGCTAAAAGCTGCAGCTTTCTGCATTTGGTAATACTTGCCCTTTCTAGCCATGAGGTTCTGATGGTTACCATACTCAACAATGTCTCCATCTACCAAGACAAGAATCAAATCCGCATCCTGAATGGTTGACAAACGGTGAGCAATGATAAAGCTTGTGCGTCCCTTCATGAGTTTGGCAAAGGCATCCTGAACAAGCACTTCTGTCCGTGTATCGATGGAAGAAGTCGCCTCGTCTAAGATAAGAATCTTTGGGATAGCTAGAAAGACTCGAGCGATGGTCAAGAGCTGGGCTTGCCCAACAGAGAGAGATTCTCCTGCATTTTCCAACTTAGTATCGTATTCCTGTGGCAACTGTTGGATGAAAAAGTCTGCGTTAGCTGCTTTTGCAGCAGCAATCACCTGCTCCCTACTGGCGTCAGGATTTCCAAAGGCAATATTGTCATGAATAGTCCCTTGCTTGAGCCAGGTTTCTTGGAGTACCATCCCAAACTGCTGTCTCAATGACGCTCGGGTATAATCATAAATGGACTGCCCATCTAACAAGATATCTCCCGAGTTAATAGGATAAAAACGCATGAGGAGATTGATAAGAGTTGACTTACCAGCACCTGTAGGACCAACGATGGCTACCTTGCTACCAGCTGGGATATTGATAGACAAATCCTTAATCAAGATCCTTTCAGGATGGTATCCAAAAGAAACATGCTTAAAGGAAATGGCTCCCTTAACTTGGTCACTGGTCAAGACTTCCTTACCTGTTTCAGCCACCTCTGGACTTTCTAAGACAGCATAGACGCGCTCTGCGCAAGCGAGAGCACTTTGCAACTCAGCTAGCACTGAAGAAATATCGTTAAAGGGCTTGGTATACTGCTGAACATAGTTCAAAAAAGTTACTAAACGCCCAATGGTCAAGGTTGAACCCATCATGATACGATAAGCTCCTACTCCAGCTAGAAGAGCATAAATGAGCGCATTGACAAAGCGAGTCGAAGGATTAACCGTTGAGGAATAAAAGATAGCTGACTGAGAATAGCTTGCGTAGTTGGCATTCGCCTCGTGCAGTCTTTGGATAAACTCTGTCTGAGCATTGAAGGACTGGATAATGGTCTGCTGGCTAAGCGACTCTTCAATCAACTGAGTCTGAATTCCCCTCGTCTCTGTTTGCTTCTGGAAGAGATGATAGGAGCGTTTGGCAATAAAGCGTGAAATCACCATGGACAGCGGCGTCAACAGCAAGACCAAGAGGGTCATGAGGAGGTGAATTTGGAGCATGGCTAGAATACTAACCAAAATCATCAAAACACCAATGAAAAATTGATTGAAAATCATGGTCAAACCAGCTGCCAACTGTTCTATGTCTGTGGTCACACGACTAACCATCTCTCCACTGCCCTGCCGGTTCACAAAAGCAATCGGTAAACGATGGAGCTTATGGATAATTCGCTCTCGCAAGTCTCTGGTATAAGAGAAGATTAGACGATTATAAAGAAGAGGATTGGCCCATTGTACCAGAGTATTTCCTATGACTACCAATATCATCTGAATGAAAATCTGCCAAAAAACTGGTGATGAACCAGCCACTAGAACTTGGTCAATGACCTGTCCAATCAAGATAGGTAGGTAGATCGATAAAGCAACTTGGGCAATAGTTCCTAGAAAGGCAAGTAAAAGGAGGAAAGGATGGCTTGCTAAATCTATGGCCAAACGTTTGAGCGTCTGGTTTGCAGTTTGTCGTTTCATGCTAGTCCTCCTTTCCATGTTGGGATGCATTGATTTCGCGATAGACTTGGCTAGTCTTCATCAAGTCATCGTGCTTGCCAACAGCTAGTAACTCACCTTTTTCCAAGAGGAGAATCTGGTCAGCAATCTGAAGTGTCGAAGTCCGTTGAGAAATCAAGATTAAGCTTGTATTTGGCAAATTTTCTCGGATAGCTTTCAAGAGCTTGGACTCGGTAATGGTGTCGAGGGCCGAGGTCGCATCATCTAGGATGAGAAATGGAGCTTGTCGCAAGACTGCTCGGGCAATAGATAGCCTTTGTTTTTGTCCACCTGAGAAATTTCGTCCTCCTGCCTCAACTAGGGCATCCAAAAGTCCTTCCTTTTCACTGACAAAATCCTTAGCTTGCGCAATTTCCAAGGCCTGCCAAAGTTCTTGGTCAGACACTTCTCGATTGAAACCTAGAGTCAAGTTGGAACGAATAGTTCTTTTAAAAAGTTCGACTTTTTGAGGTACATAGGCAATCCAAGACCGCCACTGCTCAAGATTACGAGGACTACATCCATCTCGATAAAGGTCAATGCTCCCCTTGTCTGCTGGATAAAGACCAAGTAAGACTTGCACCAAGCTTGATTTACCTGAACCAGTTCCCCCGATGATACCAAGGATCTGCCCTTGATTCATATCAAAGGAAATGTTTCTCAGAGAAGGCTGGGCCGCATCAGGATAGGTAAAGGTTAATTCTTGGACTTGCAAAACACGATCACCGGTAGCTTGCTTTTCTTCTAATTCTGAAAAAATATCTTCTGGAGCTTCGGTAAAAACTTCCTCAATTCGCTTGGCTGAGATATAGGACTGGTTGAGGGAATTTATCAGCATGGCGAGCTTAACCAATTCCACCAAAATTTGTAAGAGGTAGTTGATAAGGGCAATAAGAGCACCTTGACTGAGTAAACCTCCTTGAATTGAAATATAGCCCTGCCAGATGATGACAAGAAGAGTTCCATTGACAATCAGATAGGTCAGAGGTGTTAACAAACTAGACCAGAAACCCGTCTTTTCTTGCAATCTAGCATAAACTTGGTTAAGGGTTTGAAAAATCTGTAACTCTCGTTTTTCCTGACCAAAAGCACGAATAACTCGCATGCCTTGTAATTGCTGGCGCGTTTCCTGAACCAGCTGATCCGTTTTCTTTCTGAGACTGCTGTAGAGAGGATTGACCAGTCGAGAGAGACCGACAATGACAATCGTCAAAATGACAACCATAACTAAGAACCAGAAAGTCAGCTCAGCCGAGATGCGATAGGCCATAAAAATGGCTCCAAAAACGATAATAGGCGCTCTCAAAAAGAGGCGCAGGAATTGATTGATACCAGTCTGAATCTGGTAAGTATCCGAAGTCAAGCGAGTCACCAAGCTAGAAGTTGTCAAACGATCTCTGCTGTCCTTGGGTAAGGAAAGAATATGACGATAAAGGTCGTCTGTCAGTTCTTTGGCAAAACCCACCGCAGCCTTAGCTGAGTAAAACTGGGCTACCAGGGCCACTAAAACACCAATCACTGCAAAGATAAGGAGCAGGCCAATCTGCATCCATAGATGCCCTTGATCTCTCTGGGGCAAGGACTGGTCAACAATCCCAGCAATCACCATGGGAACCAAGAGCTCAAAAACAGCTTCTAGTAGCTTGAACAAGGGTGCTAGAATCGACTCTTTGATGTAGGGTTTGAAGTAAGATAGTAAGTGTTTCATAAATCCCTTCTATTCTTATTCTGGAAATGAAGAAAGTGGGAAGCCCCACCCTCTCAGTTTTATTTGTTTAAGTAAGGTAATAGATAGCCATATCCTGCTTCTTCCATCTCATCCTTGGCTACAAAGCGTAAGGAAGCAGAATTAATACAGTAACGGAGGCCACCTAACTCCTGAGGTCCATCTGTGAAAACATGACCCAAGTGAGCATTTCCTGACCGAGAACGAACCTCGATTCGCTCCATTCCATGGCTCAAATCCTTGTAATAGTGAATCAATTCCTTAGAAATCGGACGGCTAAAACTTGGCCAACCACAACCTGAGGTAAACTTATCCTTAGCGAAAAAGAGTGGCTCACCCGTCGTGATGTCTACATAAATCCCTTCTTCAAAAGTTTGGTCATAAGCATTACTAAACGGCGCTTCTGTAGCAGCTTCTTGAGTTACTCGGTAGGATTCTTCAGTTAGGCTTTCCTTCAGCACCTCTTGACTAGGCTTTTCATAGTTAGAGGCATCAATCAATGGCTTCTCAGCATCGGTCACATCGATATGACAGTAACCAGAAGGATTTTTCTTGAGATAGTCTTGATGGTAGTCTTCAGCCAGAATGTAGTGACGAAGTTTCTCCACCTCTACTGCAATCTTTCGACCCAGCATGCGTTCTTGCTCCTGCACCACTGTGTAGATAGCCGGCAAGTCTGCTTCATCTTGGTAATAGATCCCAGTTCGATATTGGCGACCACGGTCATTCCCTTGTTGGTTAATAGACAAGGGATCAATGACACGGAAATAATAAAGCAAAATCTCTCTAAGTGACACCGCTTTCTCATCATAAATCACTTGAACAGTCTCTGCATGGTCTGTTTCCTTGAGCAACTGGTAATTGGTCGTTTCGACTTGGCCATTAGCGTAGCCGACACTGGTTGCTAGCACTCCAGAAATACGTGAAAAATACTCCTCTAGACCCCAAAAACAGCCACCTGCTAGATAAATTTCTGCCATCTTTATTTCTCCTTTATCAAGGTTTTTAACTAATACTCTTCGAAAATCTCTTCAAACCACGTCAGCTTACATCTGCAACCTCAAAACAGTATTTTGAGCTAACTTCGTCAGTTCTATCCACAACCTCAAAACCATGTTTTGAGCAGCCTGCGGCAAGCTTCCTAGTTTGCTCTTTGATTTTCATTGAGTATAAACTTCTTTTCAAAAAAAGGATAGGAAGCCCTCTAATCAAGAGTTTCCCCATCCTATCTTCTATTTCTTTACTTTGTTTCGACACGGACACCTTTGGTATCAACTTTCAAGTCATGTAGTTTGCCTTTGAAAGGTTGCTTTTGCAATTCAGCTTTAATCTTGGGCATCTTGTCATGAGAAGCCAGAACCATAACTGTCGGTCCGGCACCAGAGAGATAGGTCGCATAGGCTCCATTCTCTTTAGCTACTTGCTTAATCGTCGCAAATTCACGGACCAGACTTTGACGATAGCGCTCGTGGAAGAGATCCCCCTCGATTGCTTGTCCAGCTGTCACCATATCTCCTGCTAACAAGGCTGCAACAGCAACATTGGCAATTGAACTAGCTGCAACAGCTTCCTTGTAGGACAATTTCTTAGGAAGGACACCACGACTGTCGCGAGTGCGCAATTCATAGTTGGGAATATAAGCTAAAAAATCACACTCTGGGAAATCTGCCACAATCGCCGAAACCTGCCCTTCAACAGAACTCGCAACAACAAGATTTCCATAGATAGCTGGAGCCACATTGTCAGGATGTCCTTCAATCTTGGTAGCCAGCTGCAATTTGTCGTGGTTAGATAAGTTGAGATTGCCCAGTTGGTTAGCCAGTTCAATTCCAGCAACAATAACCGAGCTTGAAGAACCCAAGCCACGCGCCAAGGGAACATCGCTGGTCATTTTCAAACGTCTCGGTTGCAAGTCAGGCGCAATTTGCAAGGCAATCTTGAGCAAGAGATTACGCTCGTCATGTGGAATCCATTTACCAATCTGGTGTTCAATCAACCACTCATCCCGTTCTTCACAAACCTCAATTTGAAGATACTTGGTTACAGCTACACCAACCGAATCAAAACCTGGCCCGATATTGGCACTGGTTGCAGGTACAATAATCTTCATCCTATTCTCCTAACACCTTGAAGGTATTCAAGAGGTCAAATTCTGAAGCTTTGGCCAACTCAGCTGAAACATTCTCAAGCTGCGCTTTATTAATCTTATGAGTGATAATCACTACACGCGCCTTGTCACCCTCTTTGCCATCTTGGAGGATTTGCTTGAAGGAAATATCTTGAGCGTTGAAAATCTCAGCCAATTTCAAGACCTGACCTTTTGAGTCTGGAGCCAAGATTGAGAAGTAGTAATTAGCTTTGACATCTTCTGGATTAGCCAAGACCAATTCACGGCTATATTCGTTGAAGTCTTTACCAATAGTACCATCATTCAAGCGACGAACGATACGGACAATGTCTGCTACAACACTTGTTGCAGTTGGTTTTTGACCCGCACCTGGTCCGTAGTACATCGATTCACCAATACCGATAGATTCTACAAAGACTGCGTTCATTACCCCATTCACACTGGCAAGTGGATGTGCTTTAGGAAGGAAGGTTGGAGTCACTTCTGCAGCAATACCTGAAGGAGTTTCCTCGATAGAACCAACCAATTTCACTACGTAGCCAAGATCTTGGGCTACAGCTACGTCTTCTGGTGTGATATTGCGGATTCCCTTGTGGGCTACATCGTCAAAGGCAACCTTCATACCAAAAGCAAACTGGCTCAAAATCACCATCTTGTAGGCTGCGTCAATCCCATCCACGTCATTTGTAGGGTCGCTTTCTGCAAATCCAAGTCTTTGAGCTTCAGCCAGAGCATCATCGTAAGACCAGCCTTCTTCCACCATCTTGGTCATCATGAAGTTGGAAGTTCCATTAACAACGCCAAGAACGCGCGTAATTTTGTCAGAAGCCAACGAATTTGCCAAAGTACGAAGAATTGGAATCCCACCAGCTACTGCTGCTTCATAGTAAAGTGCTACGTTATGCTCTTTAGCGATTTCTAGCAATTCTGCTCCATGGACAGCCAAAAGGTCCTTATTAGCAGTAACAACGTGTTTCCCAGCTTCCAAGGCACGAGTGATAAAGGTTTTAGCTGGTTCGATACGCCCCATCAATTCCACTACGATTGTAATGTCCTTGTCTGATAAAATATCGTCTACATTGGTTACAAAGTTAAAGTCATTTCCTGCTGCAAGCAAGCGGTTCTTTTCATCTTCATCCTTGACCAATACCTTGGCCACTTCAATCTCTGAATGAGCTGACTGAACGATTTTTTCTCCATTTTCCTTTAGGAGGAATGGCACACCACTTGCAACGGTACCAAATCCAAGTAAAGCAATTTTAACTGTCATGTTTGTCTCCTAGAAATTTTCTGATATAGCCATTATAACAGAATTTTGTGAAAATTCCTATTATAGTAAATCACTATTTCAGTCTAGTAAAGAAAAAACGAATCCCATGATTCGTCTTTCTTGATAAATGAAAACTGATTTTAAAAATTATGAACGAATCTTTTGCAGACCGAGAACTGCGTCATGGTTAATCAATATTTGCCCATACTCTTGCAAGACTGAACGACTGATGTCACTGTCGTCTGCAAACTCGCGCATACGGGCCAACAGCCAAGCTGGATATGGACTTGGATGATTTTCAATATCCACTAGAATAGTCAAATAATAGCGCTCGTTCATCTTGTAGAGTTCAGAAGTTTCCATCTCAAAAGTCACTGTCTTGGCAAAAGCTACCAAGTCAGCCAACTTAGCAAAAGAAAGGATGTAGTAGATGTAAGGCTCTTTCTTGCTTTCAGCTTCTTGTTCAGCCTGCTCTTCCTCTTCTTCCTTGGCTTCAACTTGCTCTAGAGATTGAATGGCTTCGATATCATCTTTGGTTTTGTCCGCGATGCTTTTTTCTAAAGTTTTAATAAACTCATCTGGCGACATTTGAGCCAATTCTTCCATGTCTGGTAAATCTGATAAATCTTCAAAATCTAGATTTTGGTCAATCTTTGACTTGGTCACAAAGACATCTACCTTATCAGGTTTTGGAGTTACACGGAAGCTCAACATGCCTGTATCTAGAAAGCTATCAGGCATCTCTAACTCATCCAAGATAGCATAAAAGAACTCTTCTGTTTTTTCTTGAGGAACAAGAAAGTCAGCAATCTCCATTCCTCGATCCATCAAATCTTCTAAAGACATCGTGATTTTTAAAGTAGTATCACTAATTTGTTTCATTTTCATTGCTAGTAACCTCATACTTTCAGTTCTATCTATTATACTAGATTTTTACGATTTTATCAAAAGAAGGCTCCTCTATCAAGCTAGATTTTCCCCAGGGTCTTTCTGTAGCAGACTCTAAAAGAAAATTTCTGATGACAAATAGAAAAAGCCTTCAAAATCGACTCTTAGCCAACTTTGAAGACCTGATACATCAGAATGCTTATAATTTAAAGGTTGCTACACCGAGGATAGAACGATTTAAGTTTCTAAGAATTTGAAGACTTTGTTCAAATTTCTTATAACGAGTCACTCCATACTCTTCAACAAGAAGGACTGTATCTCTTTCCAAAAGAGATGGTACATCTTGTAAATCCACAAAATGCATTCCTTTTAAGGCCTCTTGATTTTGTTTCAATTTATCTAGGATAGCTTTGTTTGAGCTAACGATTGTTAATTCTTGTCCAGCATTTTTGTATGATAGGATATCTGCTAGGTTGGCAATTGTTGTAATCTCTGTTACAAAATCAATTTGATACTGAGAAAAATCACCTGCTCTATTGATGGTTGGATTAAAGAGATAAACCAATACATTTCCCATCACAACCAAAATCACACAAACTACTCCAATAACAGCTAAACGGAGAATCAAGTTCTTCACATTCAATCCAAGCGCTGTCTCACCGTTTGCATTCAATTCTTTAGAGTTGATGGTTTCCAATTTTTCAATTTTTACATTTGCATAAGTGTGTTTAAATTTCTCAATCAATCCATCAATTTTTCGCTCCAACAAGTCATTAGCATCTTTACTTGGTGTCAAAATTTTCACACCAACCCCTGCATCGTCAATCATATAGTAGACAGTTAATTTTTTCCACCAATAATCATTCGTAGAATTTTTCAAGGTTGTTTCTGTCGTATCTAATTCACTAGCAATTTTTTTCAACTCACTAGACTCTACATCATTGAAAAGATAAGCTCCATTCAAATTCCCATCAATCAATTTCCCGTAGAAATCACTATAGCCACCAATTTGATGATTCAAAATCGTTTTGGCTGAATCTTCTGGAGGAGTGATTTTATAGCTGATATAAGTTGAATAACTTGTTGTGTCTTTGACAGTATTTTTATTCTTAACTGCTTTAATTGTAAATGGTACAGCAATGAGAGCAAATAAAGCGATGAGAGCTAGAATATTTGCTTTTCGTTTTTTGTAAAGATTTGCAAACAAATCAGCTACTGAATAATGTTCAAACATGATTTTTTTCTCCTTTGTTTAGTAGATACTGGTTCTCTTTTGTAAGCATTTTTGCTACAAATATAATCACAAGAACAATTCCCCAGAATTGCATTGTAAATAGATTGAAGAAACTTTCTGAAAAGCTACTTCTTGGCATAAAGAATAGATTATTCAAGATGAGTAGGGACAAGGCAAATAGGATTGTTCTAGAGCGATAGGCTACTTGCAACATGGCTATAAATAGCATACCGAGTAAGAGACTAAGTAGAAAGACTCCTATCATACCATAGTCTGTATACAACTCCATGATATAACTACTTCCGATACCATGTCCTTTCAAGTATTCCTTGTTCAAAACAAGATAGGATAGATTGTGGGCATAACTATTACTATCAATAGCTAGCTCCACACTATTGGTTGTATGTTCAAAGGCTTTTCCTCCGAAAATAGCCCCCAAACTTCCTCTTGCAAAATAATCAATGACAGGACCAAAAGTAAAATTGCGTAAATCTCGGTAAGGAAGGCTACTGTTAAATAGAAAACCTCGAGCCAGAACACCAAAACTAGTCCCTTGTTTATAGATAAAGTCAAGTAAGATATCCCAGAAACCTGTATGGGAAACCTGGACATTATCCCGTACATAATTGAGCACTCCCATCGCTAACATAAGAATAGGAGAACCGACAAAAATCGCTAACTTTTCTTTAAACCCAATCCATTTTCCCTTTTCAGTTTGCTCCCGCATAAAGTAATAAACAAAAGCAAATAAAATACTTAAAATAAAGGGATTTCGTGTCCCGATTGCCAAATGAATGGTATTGGCTACAATGAAGGATACCAACACTGCTGTCGCCTGCAATTTCTTTGGCTTGGTTGCCAGATACATACACATTGCGTAGACCGTAAAGGTTGATAAGATGTAGGTAAAATAAGGCAGTTTACTTTCAAAATTTGCATAGTAGGCATAGTAGGAAGTCTGCAAGCGATACAAGAGGCGTTCAAATAAGCGAATAAAATAGAAAGGATAGGTTAGAAGAAAAACTCCCAGTGATACAAAGCGCAACCGCTTGATATAAATCTCTTTTAGAGAATTTCCTATCTTTGGTACTTTTATGTTCTTCCTAGCTATGAAGTAACGAGCCAGGAGACCTCCTGTGGTCAAGCCCAAAATCGAAACCATGACGACTATAAAGGCAAAACGATAGGCTATCGGATGATAGGTATCCAGAGCGCCATCCCTAAAATAATCAATGGTCGGTCTTGATACTAGGAAGACAAAAATAGTTAAATAGAAAATAAAATGGATTAAGTAATACTTGATATCATTCCAGCAGGCAATTAAGCTACTAACCAGTAAGAACAATAAAGTAGAAAGCAAGCTAACATTATTATTATTAAACAGATACACAATTCCACTTACTAGCGTCAAGGCATAGCTGACTATGGTCAAACTAAATAATAATCGTTTTCCATCAATCACTTGCTCACCCCCGTTCTAATGTAATTTTTTAGATTTTTCAATATTTTTCAGTAATAAGAATCGGTATAAGGAAATGTTTATGAATAGAGCCAAAGCGCTAATTCTTCTTCCCTTACGGAAAATTGGATTTCTAGCAATAGTAAAGGCATGGCCTTTTAAAAAACGATGAATCTGAGAATAGGCTTCAAATTTTTTATACTGATCATCTAGTAACATCTTATCCATAATGAAGAAGTGGGCATAGGCCAATCTGAAAAAAGCAACCTCTTTCAAGTCAGAATAGTTTTTCACAACTTCATTGTAAAACTTTTGGTAGATATCAATATAGGCTAAATCCTTCTCTGCATAGGGTTTAGTCGTAATACTATCTCCTCTATGAAAATAGTAATAATAGGGTTTGGTATTAACCACATACTTCTTGGCCAACTTGATCAAATCAAAATGATAATAAGCATCTTCATAAATCAATCCCTTTGGAAAGGATAGGGCAGTTGCAATCTCTCTCTTGATTAGCTTATTGCAGATCGTTCCAGGTATTTTTTCACCTATGAGGTATTCCTTTAGAAATGTTTGAGAATCACAGACAAAATAATCATCCTGATTAGCTGACTGTGGGCTTTCATCATTAGCATAGACATTCATGACACCACAGCTCGAAACATCCGCATCTTCTTGAATTAATTGCTCATATAAACTCTGAATCATTTCCGGATGGATATAATCATCTGAGTCAATAAAAATCAGATAATCTCCATGAGCCTGCTTCATTCCATCGTTTCGCGCTTGTGACAAGCCTTCATTCTTTTTATGAAGCACTGACACCCTATCATCTTGTTCAGCGATTAAATCACACAAGCGACCACTTTCATCTGTTGCTCCATCATCGACAAGAATAATTTCCAGATTTTGATGGGTCTGCTTCTGAATGGAAGCTATCGATTTTTCTAGGTACTGCGCCACATTATAGACTGGCACAATGACACTAATTAATGCAGTTTCCATGCTACTCCTCTAATAGTTTTTCTACTTGTTCGATTTGTTTGGCAATTGTAAATTGTTGAATGAATTGGCTGGCTTCATTAACATCAAAGTTTGAAGCAGAAGTCATGTAGTTCATAATTGCCTGCGCTGCCTCTTGATTGCTCTCAATGATTTGTCCAAATCTTCCTTCTTGGGATAATTCCTCAGCCCCTCCAACATCCGTAGAGACAAAAGGAAGTCCCAGACTCAAGGCTTCCACATACACTCCAGGAAAACCTTCTTGTTTAGACATAGACAAGAGAACTTTCGTCTGAGATAAATACTGATAAGGATTTTTTTGATAACCAAGGAAATGTACATAGTCTTCAAGCTCATACTCTTTGACGCGTTTTTTCAGTTCCTCTTCCATATCCCCAGCCCCGATAAAATAGAGATGATAGTTTTTTCCCTCTTGGTGTAATAATCGTATCACTTCCACCACACGATCAGAACCCTTATTTTCCTCAATCCGTCCGATAGTACAGATACTTTGAGGCGCAATCTCGATATCGATCTTCTCTTGAGATTTTTCTAAAATAGTCTTAAAATCATATCCATTGTAGACCGTCTGTAATTTCGAAGCATAATCTGGATAGACTTCCTTGATAGAATTACTGGTCTTTTTTGAAATTCCTACAATGGTATCCGCAGCATCCAACTGGCGTCTATGTGATTCTCTTTTGGAGCTATCCTTAATAAATTCTTCGATACTTCCATGAATCCAAGAGATTTTCTTGACTTCTTTTCTTTTAGAGAACAAAAGTGGAGGATTCATAATGGTAAAGGAAACTTCAACATCATAGTCATCTTTCACCAGTAAGCGACGTGTCAATCTTGGAAAATAAATTCTCATTCTCCACAAAAGAGCTCGAATCCATCTGGCTTGGCGATAATCCTGAAGGGATTTTAAAATGCGTACATGCTTTGGAACAGATTCGTATCCCTTATCAAAATGTTCCATTTCAAGAATATCAATATCATACTTTTCTAGATTCAGATTTGAAACAATGGTAGATAGAATCTTCTCTGCTCCACCCCCGAGAGAAAAAGACCACATGAAAAATAATATTTTTTTCTTAGCCACCATATTCTCCCTTGTATTCTGTATAAGACTTATCCATATCAGCGATGACAGCATCATGATGTGGTAACTGCTTGTCTACTGGTGGAGGTGTCATGTAGTCTCCAAAAGCAGTGCTGAGATAGGCATCATAGCCGACTGGAACAGGCATCTCTGTCTCTTCAAATGGCAAAAAAAGATTATCCTCAAAAGATTCGATTAGGTACTTGTTTCTCATGTAACCAGGACCCGAGCATAATTCTGTGATGCCATCGCTCTCAGCCAGACTGTACTTGGTCATTTCTTTTTCAGCTTTTTTCCAAATGCGATAACGGAGAGATTTTGGCGTCAAACCGAGTAAAATGCGACTCCCCCATTTCATAAGTGCGCCATGCTTTTCTGGAACAGTTTGCGCACAAAAAAGAGAATAAATCAAGGCCCAACGAACCTGTTTTTTCCGCTCAGCTGGATTTTTAGGATAATAATCCAAAGGCAAAACATCCAAGGCCAGACCATGTGGCAATTCTAAATCCTGCTGATAAGGTTTGATACAGGTCGTTTCCTTGTCACGAATAGTAATAAAAAGATTACGGTCGACAAAATCCTTGTTACTCTTTGACAAGAAATAACGCTCATCTGCATAACGAGGCCATAATTCTGCCAATTTTTCATAGTCCTTACGAGGCATGAAAAAGTCTAGGTCGTCGTCCCAAGGAATAAAACCCTTGTTTCGAAGGGCACCAATAGCACCTCCACCACAGAGATAACAAAGCAAATCATGTTCTTTACAAAAGGCCACAAAATATTCAGCCATCTCCAGACTTCGAGCCTGAATCGCTTTCAAATCACTCATGTCTCTCCTCTTCTGTTCAATAACGAGTTGTATCGTTTTATTATACCATAAAATAGCCTTAAAAATCCATCAGACACTAAGAAAAATCAAAGTTCAAACCACTATTTTACTAGTGATTCGAACCTTGATTTTTCCTGTATTAGTTTATCTCATCCTCATCTGAGAAAGTTTAGTTTGATATTTATTTTGGTCTACTAAGAGTGCCTGCCCTCCATAAACATCATAATCATCTACCCAATCACCTAGTTCTGGAACCGTTAATCTCTCAATGCCATTTTGCGCTCCATCTAGGAAGGATAAACCATTTGTCAATAAGAAACTATAGGGAACATTCGTAGAGGTCATCCCAAAGACCTTGCCTAGTGCTTCTGATCCAGTAAAAAGTTTAGTTGGATCCTTGAGTTGCTGCAGAACAGCTGTCAGCACTTGCTGTTGTCTCTTGGTACGACCGTAATCACCTTCATCATCATCACGGAAGCGAGCATAATTGAGCAAGGTTGAACCATTCATCTGTTGTTTTCCGACTTTGATGGTTTGGGTTGGAGACTCTGTTTCTGTAGCATGCAAGTCATCTCCGACTGTTGCTTCGGTTAAATGTTGACCTTCTAAGGTTGAGAATTTGGCATCAATCGTCACCCCATCAGGGAAGAGAGTGTCAATAGCGGTTGCGAAGGCCTGAAAATCAACCAAGGCATAGTACTTAATGTCCAAGTCAAAATTATCTTTCAATACTTGGCGAACCATTTCTGCTCCTTTTTGCCCCTCCTGTTCCCCTAGTTCATAGGCTACATTTAACTTGTTATCTGTTTGTTTCTTCCCATTGATAATCTTACTATATCCATCAATATAAACCAAGTTATCACGCATAAAGCTGACCAGCTTGATTTTCTTATCTGAGCCACCAACGTTTAGAACCATAATCGAGTCCGTTCTCGTCTCAGCACTATTTTGGCCAATCCGTCCATCTGTTCCCATGATCAAGATATTAACCCCATCCTTGGTATCTTGACCATGAAAAACTTCTACTTGAGCTGCCTTAGCATTGGCAGGTTTGGTTGGATCCGCATTTGAATAGCCTTTTAGGAACATAAAAATCATGCCAAAACCGACACAGGCTAGAAGAGCAAGCAATCCTGCAAAAATGCGCCCCCAACGAATCTTACGTTTTTTGGACTTAACCTTTGGAAGAGAATGGCTTTTCTGGTATTTTTTTGCACGACTACGGTTACCATAGGATGGAAGAGGAGACTGATTGATTGGTTCCATGAAAGACTCTTCCATATCATGATTTTCACTATGAATTTCTGGTGAAGCTTCACTACCACTAGCCATATTTAACTTACCTTGCAAGTAAGCAAACTCTTTTTTCTCTCGCTCATTGAGATAATGAATGTTCTTAAAGAGATAGTCATAACGTAACTGCTCATGATGACTTAAGGGATTTTCTTTACTCATCTTCTCTCCTTTCCGTGGTCTGATATTGGATAAATAGGATAGGCTCCCAGAACTTTATACTGGATTCCAATCGCTTCTAATTCTTTTTGGGCAAAGTGGACCAAGTCCTTATCGGCATAATCCACATCGATAATGAAAAAGTATTCTCCCAGTGCTGTCTTGAGTGGTCGACTTTCAATTTTTGTCAGGTCAATTCCTCTCCAAGCAAAGGTTGAAAGAGCCTTGTAGAGGGCACCGGGAAGGTTGTCAGGTAAGGTCAAGGCCAAACTCATTTTCTCCCTTTGTGCTTTCAAGGGAATACCAGGCTTTTCAGCTCCCAAGACCCAGAAACGTGTGAAATTGGCTTCCATTTCTTGAATATCTTCGGCAATCAGTTCCAAGCCATATTCTTCGGCAGAACTTCTAGGAGCAATGGCCGCATAAGATTGGTCTGGATGTTCGGAAATAAAACGGGCCGCATAAGCTGTACTAGCTGTTACCTCGATTTGGGCCTCTGGATATTGTTCATCGATGAATTTCTTTCCTTGAGCCAAAGCCTGAGGATGAGAAAAAATCTTTTCAATCTTAGTATGACCTGGAACCACCATCAACTGCTGATGAATAGGCTGAACGATTTCTGCCACTGCTTGGATACGAGCCTGATGAAAAAGGTAGTCCAAGGTTTCATGAACACTACCCTCAATAGAATTTTCAACTGGCACCACAGAATAGTCCACTAATCCTTGCTCATAGGCCTTGATGACATCTGTAATGTTGGCAAAAGCCTGCAATTCCTCCTGAGGAAAAGCTGTCTGCACAACGTGGTGTGAAAATGATCCCTTGGGACCTAGATAAGCAATTTTCATCTCAGTTCCTCTATAATTTCCTCTGGGCTTAGCTTGGTCACATCCAAAATCCGACTAGCCACTTCCTCATACCAAGCCTGTCTTTCTTGGAAAATAGCTGCAAGTTCTTCCTTGCTATTATTTAGAAAAAGCGGACGCTGATTGTCCTTATCAGCTGCGATACGGTGGTAGAGGGTTTCAAAATCAGTTTTCAGGTAGATATTATCAGAATTTGTCTTTAGTAAGTCACGATTTCGCTGAGAAATAACCACTCCTCCGCCAGTTGACACAACTTTGTCTCTTTGTAGTAACTCAGCTAGGATTTCTGACTCTACCTGACGAAAAGATTCTTCTCCCTTTTCCGAGAAAAATTCCGCAATAGACATGCCTAAGCGCTTCTCTATCAGAGCATCCATATCGAGATAAGCTGGATCCAAGCCTCTTGCAATAGTCGATTTGCCAGCTCCCATAAAGCCTAATAACACCTTAGCCATGAATCAAGTTCTCCAAATCATCAAAGAAGCTAGGATAGCTGGTATTGATGGCTTCTGCACGATCAAGCTCCACTTCTCCTTCAGCAACCAAGAGGGCCGCGATAGCCGTCATCATGCCGATACGATGGTCTCCAAAAGTATTGACTCTAGCACTGTTAAGGGCTGATTTTCCTTTGATAATCATTCCATCTGCCGTAGGAGTAATATCTGCTCCCATACTATTTAAGGCGTCTGCCACAACCTGAATGCGGTCTGTTTCCTTGACCTTGAGTTCCTCAGCATCCTTAATAACTGTTACACCTTGAGCTTGGGTCGCAAGTAGAGCGATAACTGGCAATTCATCAATCAAGCGTGGAATCAAAGCGCCACCAATCTCTGTTCCTTTCAATTCAGAAGACTCAACAGTCAAAGTAGCAGATTTAGCGACTGGGTCAATTTCAGTTATTTCTAGTTTTCCACCCATGGCACGAATGACATCAATAATACCAGTACGCGTTTCGTTGATGCCCACATTATTAAGCACCACACGAGAATTTGGAACAATCAAACCTGCGACCAACCAAAAGGCTGCACTGGAAATATCTCCTGGAACAACCACCTTTTGTCCTGACAATTTTTGTGGCCCGTGGACTGTGATTTTTTTGCCCTCCACACTTAAATGACCACCAAATTGTTGTAACATATCTTCAGTATGATTACGGGTGCACTCTTTTTCGATAATAACAGACTCCCCCTGAGCCTGCAAAGCTGCAAACATCAAAGCTGACTTGACTTGAGCAGAAGCAATCGGCAACTCATACTGAATAGGTCTTAGGTTTTTCGTCCCTTTTAAATGAAGAGGAGGCAGGTCTCGCTCAGTTTGTCCTGAAATACTGACACCCATTTTTTTAAGTGGAATCGTCACACGGTCCATAGGACGTTTGGAAAGACTATCATCTCCAAACATTTCTACTTCAAAGTCTGCACCAGCAAGGACACCTGAAATCAGACGAATCGAGGTGCCAGAATTTCCCATATCAAGGGCATTTTGCGGCGCTTTTAAGCCATCCATGCCTACACCTTGAATGGTAATAACCCCATCTTTGTCCTCAATTTCAACACCAAGGTCACGAAAAACCTGCATGGTCGAAAGAACGTCTTCACCTCGCAGAATATCATAAACCTTGGTCTCACCCTCAGCCAAACTTCCAAAGATAATAGAACGGTGACTGATAGACTTGTCACCTGGAACTCGGATACTGCCGTGTAAGTGGCTAATGTTTGTTTTTAGTTTCATACTGGACCTCATACTTGCAATACTTTTACCTATTTTATCATAAAAAGCCAGAAATTCCTTAAAAATTCCTGACTTTATGATAGTTATTTTCTTATTTTAGCAATTCTTTTTCATTTTCAATTTACCAACTATCTGAAGAACCACCACCATCAAATCCACCGCCACCCCAATCATCTGAAGACCAAGATGAACTAGAACTACCAGAATCATATCTAGAGGAAGAAGAATCTGACTGTGCTCTTTGTGAAGCATAGTAGCTTTTTGTGAGCTCGGAAGTCCAAGAAGCATTCCTCACAAAATCGTTATCGTTTGGGTAGAGTTTCCCCTTCCCATTATAAGAGTATTGAGAGCGATTGAGCCTATCTAGTTGCTTTCTTTCAACTTCTGCGTAGTATGCTTCTATAAGTAATGGAGTCCAAGTGTCATTAGGTAGAAAACCTTTTGAGTCTGGATATAGCTTGTTATATCCTTCGTACTGATATCGAGACCTAATTAAACGCTTATTTTTTTTATAGTCAGATTTACGTTCTTCAGTCCACGTATCGTTAGGTACAAAGTCAAGAAAATCTGGATACAACTTGCCCTTTCCCTCGTAATCATACTTAGAAAAGCGGCGTCTTTTTAAGTAATGGAACCAAGTTTCTAAAAGTGCATAAACCAAGAAAAATAACATCATGTACTTAAAGCATACCTTAAGGATTCTCAAAATTATTACTACATATTGTAAACTTTTTGGAAGCCGAGTTAAACTTTCTGGAAGCCGAGTATTTTTATTCTTATTTTCCTTCTTGTTTATGATTTCAGCTTTTCTAGACTCCGCTTTAGAAATGCCTACTAGAATTCTGTTAAGGGCATCAGTATATTTCCCTTCTTTCATGTATGGCTTAGAATCATTTAGTAAGGAACTGGCCTTAGAGTCAGTAAGCCAAATTGCTGCTTCGTTGGATGTTTCAATACGAAACTTCCTATCTTTTATAGCAATAGCAATTAGAATTCCACTGTTGGAATCTTGTTTCCCAACTTTCCATTTGCGTGCAACCTCATTGGCTACCTCTTCGATGCTGGAACCGTCCAGAGTATCTACAATGTAAATACCTACTTGGGTTTCACTTCCAGCATTCATACTCTCTAACGTTTCTGCAACACTAGTGGTTAAATAACCGTTAGGATCGTAAATACCATTTAAAGGACGATCTGGAACAGCTATATTAGCCGCAACAAGAGGCATAAAAAAGAATAAAGGGGCAATTAAGAGTAAAAGTAACTTTTTCATAGGGATACCCCACAAGACTAATCAGTTAAATTGACTTTAGGGACAACCTTTGCATCTTTCTCTGCTTCAATTAACTCAGCTCTTTGGAAACCAAACAAACTAGCTATCACACTAGTAGGAAAACGTCTAATGGTCTTATTATATTCTGTTGCAGTATCGTTATAATCTTTACGAGCGACAAACAAACGATTTTCAGTTCCCTCAAGCTCTGAAATTAGAGAAGACACTTGTGTATCAGCTTTTAACTCCGGATAATTTTCTTGAACAACTAGCAATCGAGAAATAGCTGACGTTAATTCGCTCTCCCCTTCACTTTTTGTTTCTTTATTTCCTGAGCCAATCTTAGAACGAGCATCCGCAATCTTTGTAAAGATGTCTTCTTCGTGCTTCATATATCCTTTTACAGAATTTACAACATTTGGAATTAAATCAGCTCTACGTTGAAGTGCCACTTCAATCTTCGAGTTAGCCTGTTTCACAGATTCCTCTTTGCTAACAAGACTATTGTACGAACCTGCCAACACTATAATACTGATGAAGATAATTCCTACAGGAATTCCTATTAGAGCAATTAATTTTTTTGACATATTTTTTCCTATTTTCTATTGTTCATCATTTATCTACTATTTATCGATAATAAAAATTTCATTCTCTTTCATAATTGTTTCTATATTTATTATCTCATCAACAATTTCTAACTTATCAATTGAAGTAGAAAATAACAGTTATAAACTTTCAAATTCATTTTGTATTATAGTTATGATTTTCAATAGCCTATTTAATTTGTTTTGTATTTTGTTTATTAGTAAAGACATTCATCCCCACAGTCATTCTTAAACGAACCACGCTAATAACTCTAACTAATACAGTAGTTATCAATAATAATCATACGCTTAAGAAAATACCTATAAGTAATGAACAAAATAATGTTCTTATTTTAGCAATTCTGAAACTGGTTCGAAAACAATTTTTTCAATGTCAGAAAGGTAAATTGCCAATTGTTGTTGCTTAGTAAAGAATTCTGATAAGAGGCTATTCCCTTGAATCTGCTTGCCAAAGCCTTCCATTTTCGCTTGAAAGGAAGCGTCTGGCATTTGACCTGTCTGTGCTAGTCTTTGAATTTCCTCTTGGAAGGCAACATATTCTGTAAAAATTTTGCTTGCCTCAGCATCTGCTGAAATAGCATCTTTAGCTGCTTTAACAGCCTTGTATTCTGGTAATTCGCGTAGACCGCGACTAAGTTCGTTTGCACTATCGTAAATATTTGACATGATTTTCTCCTTATTTGATAACGACTGTATAATCGGTGTTTTCTGTTATGAGGTGCTCAGCTCTTTCCAAGTCTTGAGCATTTTTAAATGAAATTTGTAGAATCCCATGAATATCCTCACGGTTTTCCTCATTGATGTGAATATTGACCAAGGAAGTTCCTCGTAGTAGTTCCAAAATCCTCAAGATGACATCTTCTTCATCGGGAACATCGACATAGAGGTCATAAGAGCTATCCACACCACCACGTTTATGGATTTCCATAGCCTGACGTTGCTCACGCGCTTGGTTGAAAAAATTCCAGATTTGCTCCTCATCTCCCTTGCTGATGGCCTGACCAACCTCATCCAAACGCTCCTTGAAATCCTCAATCCGCTCTATGATAGTCTCGCGATTGGACAAGAGAATGGAGGTCCACATCCCTGGCTCGCTTTCTGCAATTCGAGTCATATCTCGAAAACCACCGGCCGCAAAGCGCCTTGCCATCTCATGTTCTTGAGCATAAACCGCGGTCTGCTCCATAAGACTGGAAGCCAGAATATGAGGAAAATGGCTAATCTGAGAAGTCACGCGATCATGCTCCTTGGCATCAATCTCGATAAAGCGAGCATGAAGACCTGAAAGCAAGTCCCTCATTTCCTCAAGCGTGTCCTGACCTGTCAGACTCGAAGGCGTAAAGATATAATAGGCATTTTCAAAGAGATTAACATCCGCAGAAGCAGCCCCTGTCTTGTGACTACCAGCCATAGGATGGGCTCCTACAAAACGAATCGACTTGCTAGCCAAATAGTTCTCCGCCGTATCCACAATGGCTGACTTGGTTGAACCAGCATCTGAAATAATGACCCCTTCTTTCAAGTCCAAGTTGGCCAATTCCTTAATGAAAGCAATGGTTTGTTTGATTGGCAAGCTGAGAATGATGATATCTGCCAAAGGAGCAAAACTGGCAAAATCATCCGTTGCACGGTCAATCATGCCTTCTTTCAAGGCGATATCTCTCGAAGCTTGACTGCGATTATAACCTAAAATTTCATAATCTGGATGACCGCGTTTGATACCAAGTGCCATCGAGGCTCCAATCAATCCAAGACCTGCGATATAGACTGTTTTTGCCATAGGAACTCCTTAATAGTTCTTTGTATAGTCTCGGTGTTTGGCTACCGCTTCTTTTAATTCCTCTAGATTGTCTGATGAGAATTTTTCAAGGATTTCTTGTGCCAGAACCGTTGCCACAACAGCTTCCATGACCACTCCTGCTGCTGGAAGAGCAGTCGGATCACTTCTCTCCACAGTTGCCTTGTAGGGTTCATGGGTTTCGATATCCACACTCATGAGTGGTTTGTAGAGAGTAGGAATGGGTTTCATGACTCCACGAACAACGATGGGCTGCCCATTGGTCATACCACCTTCAAAGCCACCCAGATTGTTGGTACGACGAGTATAGCCGTCTTCTTTAGACCAGAGAATTTCATCCATGACCTGGCTGCCTTTACGATAACCAGCTTCAAAGCCAAGACCAAATTCCACCCCTTTAAAGGCATTTATAGAGACAACAGCTTGTGCCAATCTTGCATCCAATTTTCTGTCCCATTGGACATAGGAACCAAGACCAACTGGAACACCTCCAACGACTGTCTCCACAACCCCACCGATGGTATCACCGTCACGTTTGATTTGGTCAATATAATCCTTGATTTCCTGTTCCCGTTCTTGGTTGACAATAGAAACTTCGGACTGGGCAGCTCGTTCCTTAATCTCAGCAACTGTCAGATTCTCAGGAACATCGATTTCCTTGCCACCAAAGACAACGACATGATTAGCAATCTCCATATCCAGTTCAGCCAAGAGGCGTTTGGCTACAGCCCCAACTGCCACCCGCATGGTGGTTTCACGAGCTGATGAACGCTCCAAGGAATTACGTAAATCATCAAAACGGTACTTGATACCCCCTACCAAATCGGCATGACCTGGGCGAGGATGGGTGATTTTTCGTTTGCTTTTAAGTCGCTCTTCAATGTCTTCCGCAGACATGATGTCCAGCCATTTCTGGTGGTCCTTATTGATGACATCCATAGTAATAGGCGCCCCTGTCGTCTTCCCGTGACGAACGCCCGAAGTAAAGACAACCTGGTCACTCTCAATCTTCATACGACCACCACGACCGTAGCCACCCTGACGGCGTCTAAGGTCCTCATTGATATCCTCAGCTGTCAAAGGAAGTCCAGCTGGAATTCCCTCAATAATAGCTGTCAGACGGGGGCCGTGTGATTCTCCTGCTGTTAAATATCTCATACACTCTCCTTATTTTACCAAGTAGTCTTTCATCTCTTCCAGAGAAACTGGGTGAATAGTCGCTGAACCGAGCTCTGGTACCAAGACCAATTTCAAGGTGTTGCCACGCGCTTTCTTGTCATGAGTCAAAGCCTGATAAAGCTTGTCAACATCCCAGTTTTCATAGTTAACAGGCAAGCCAAATTTCTGACAAATCTCTGTAATAGACTGGGTTATTCCTTCTGGCATGAGGCCTTTTTCCTCAGCCACCTTGGAAATCTGCACCATGCCCATGGCCACAGCTTCTCCATGCATGACCTTGCCATAACCAGCCGTTGCTTCAATGGCATGACCAATAGTGTGGCCAAAGTTGAGGTAAAGGCGTACACCATTGTCCAACTCATCCTCAACTACCATCTTGCGCTTAACCTGACAAGAATGTTCAATCAAGGTCTCTGCATGCTCCAAAATGCTCTCTACAGTACCATCTAGCTCCGTCAATAGAGTCCATAGTTCTGGATCCTCAATCAAGCCATATTTGATAACTTCACCCATCCCTTCAATCAACTCTCTCTTTCCGAGGGTTCCAAGAACAAGTGGGTCAATCAGAACCCCGTCTGGTTGGGTGAAGGTCCCCACCATATTCTTAGCAAATGGAGTATTGACGCCTGTCTTTCCACCGATAGAAGAATCCACCTGAGCTGTCAAACTAGTCGGAATCTGAACAAAGTGAATACCCCGCATATAGGTAGAGGCTACGAAACCAGCCAGGTCTCCAACGACACCACCTCCGAGAGCCACTATTCCATCGCTACGAGTCAACCCCTGCTTAACTAGAAATTCATAGACTTTCTGAACAGTAGTTAAATTCTTTCTTTCTTCCCCTTCTAAAAAGTCAAAAACTGCTACCTGAAAACCAGCATCTTCTAGGCTGAGCTTGACCTTCTCTGCATAAAGAGAAGCTACATGGTTGTCTGTCACAATGACTACCTTTTGTGGTTGCCAGAGTTCTCGCAACCATTGACCAGCCTGAGCCAGACAACCTTTTTCAATCTGAATATCATAAGGATGATGAGGAATATCGATTCTGATTTTCATAGGAGAATCTCCCTTTCTTTATTGGTATTTTTCTGTTAAAGACTGCCAAATTTCTTCTGTCGGCATTTCCTTGCCTGTCCACAGTTGAAAAGCTTCTGCAGCTTGATAGAGCAACATTCCCAGACCATTGACAACTAGATTCCCCTGACTTCTAGCCCATTTTAAAAATGGTGTTTCAAAGGGTTGGTAAATGATATCTGCTACTAAAAGAGTTTCTGATAGGACAATGTTTTCAGGAACTGGAGATGATTGACCATCCATGCCTACACTTGTCGCATTGACAAGTAAATCCGACTCAGCAATCCTTGCTTGCAGTTCAGAAACATCTTCTAAAGCATACAAGTCTACTTTAAAGCCTGTCTGCTCCTGTAACTTGGTCAGGTAAGGTCTTGTTTTTGTCATAGAAACTGAACGAACAAAGACAGAAATCTGACTGACACCATCCAAAATAGCCTGTGCCAAGATTGATTTAGCCGCACCACCTGCACCCAGCAGGGTCATCTTCTTACCTGAAATTGTAAAAGAAGGCAAGCTCTTAAAAAATCCCTTGCCATCTGTATTATATCCAATTAAATTGCCATTCTCATTGACAACCGTATTGACCGCACCGATCAAGCGCGCTTCGTCACTCAGCTCATCCAAATAAGGAATCACCTGCTCCTTATAGGGCATGGACAGGTTGATGCCAAACATCTGGTAGCGACGAATATTAGCCACTGTTTCTGCCAAGTCATCCGCTTCAATCTCCCAAGCTACATAAGCACCGTTGGTAGCTGTCGCCTCAAAGGCACTATTGTGGATAAAGGGGGAAATCGAATGCTTAATAGGATTGGCAACAACTGCAGCTAAACGTGTATAGCCATCAAGCTTCATCCAAAATCTCCCGAATTTTTTTCATGTTAGCTAGGGAAATCTGACCTGGTGCACTTGCCTCATCTAGACTAGCAAAGGACCAGCTAGAACCTGTCACATCCGCAGTGATACGAGAGACCTTACCCACCTTGCCCATAGAAATCGTCACATATTCCTGCTCAGGATTGAGGATTTTAAAGCCTCGTGTATAGTTCATCAAGTCTAGCACATCCTGCTCCGTGTGAGCCATCACCGCAACCTTAACAAGTTTTGGATTTAAGCTCGTCAACTCTGACAAGATTTCCATCATGTTTTCAGGTGTTTCTTGGAAATTATGGTAACTCAAAACGAGATTTGGGAAGTCCAGCATTTCTTCAAAAACATCCTTGTAGCTATAGTACTCAAAATCAATATAATCTGGTTGATAGAGTTGCGCCACTTCCTTGATTAGATGGATATATTCTTCTGGAGAAAGGTCGATTTGTCCCCCTTCAGAGCGAGTTCGCAATGTGAAAACCAACTCACGGCCTGCGAATTTTTCAAAAATAGCTGGAGCCACCTGCAAAATCGCTTCCTTAGGCAGATAGTCGGCACGCCATTCAATGATGTCGGCATCTAGGTACCTCGTGACATCCAGAGCCTGGACCTCCTCTAAACTTCTTGGCATTACTGAAACAATTAATTTCATTTACTAACCTTCATACTAATCACCTTGAGGTAATTACTACTTTCATCTTTTTTATTATAGGCAAAATCTGCTGGAAGACCGTATTTATTTAAAATCTGGTAACTTCTTCCTGCAAAGCCTTTATCAATTTGTTCTGTAAATTTCTGGCGGGATACATTGGCAGCATTGGTGCTGGCAATAATAATACCGCCCGGATTTAAAATCTCAAGACTTTGGGATATCAACTTATGATAATCCTTAGCCACAGAAAATGTTTGTTTTTTGTTCCGAGCAAAGCTAGGCGGATCTAGGACAATCACATCATAGGTCAAGCCTTTTCGCTTGGCATACTTGAAATACTCAAAAACATCCATAACTATAAAACGATGGTCGTCTGTGCTGATTCCATTTGCCTGAAAATGCGCTTGAGACAATTCTCGTGAACGTTTAGCTAGGTCAACCGAAGTAGTCTGGCTTGCTCCCCCCATGGCCGCAGCCACTGAAAATGCTGCTGTATAAGAAAACATGTTGAGCAAGGATTTACCCATAGCCAAGCCATCCACTAAACTACCGCGAACTTCATGCTGGTCTAGGAAAATCCCTGTCATCAAGCCATCGTTCATAAAGACTTGATAGAGGACACCATTTTCCAAAACAGTGAAAAAATCAGGTGCTTCTTGACCATAAACATGGGCAGATTCATAGTCCAAACCCTTAAAACGGATCTTCTCATATGCTCCTAAAACCTCAGGAAAAACCTGTCTAAAAGCTTCTGAGATAACCTTGCGAATCTGATAAACATAAGAGTTATACCAAGAAAAGGCAGCATAGTCGCCATAAAGGTCCACTGTCAGACCGCCAAAGCCATCTCCCTCTTGGTTAAAGAGACGAAAGGCAGTAGTCAAATCATCTTGATAGTAGGCACTTCTCTTTTCTTTAACTTGTCTAAACAGTGCTTCAAAGAAAGCTTGATTGAAGGTCACCTTGTCTGTGCTAACAAACCAGCCCAAGCCCTTGTTTTGCTGAGAAAGGTAGGCAGTACCAAGAAAGTTTCCATCTTGACTATGAACTTCTACTTCCTGATCCTTGAGACTGATATTCTCAAGATCGCTGGCTTCTAGTAAAACAAGCCCCTTGGAAAGCTTTTTTTCAACCCGTTTGTTGACTCTTATTCTATTCATAGTCCCTATTATAGCAAATTTTGTGACAATTCTCAAAAAAGAAACTACCCTTGCTTTTTTACTCTAGTTTTAAAAAATGGTATACTAATACTAATAAAAACTTAGGAAGTAATTGTGTGAGAATCAATTTTAGCAAAATCCAAAAAGCCATGGGTACCAGACTGGGTTTTGTCCTAACCCTTTTAATCCTCTATTGGCTCAAAACCTTATTAGCCTATGCCGTTGACTTTAATTTAGATATTCAATTGGGCAAGCTGCAAGGGAATTACCTTGCCTTTATCGCCTTTTTCAATCCCCTTCCCTTGGGACTCCTCCTGCTGGCTCTAGCCCTCTATGCTCGCTCAACCAAGGCCTTTTACAGTCTTAGCATAGCTATTTATAGCCTTTTATTCATTTGGCTCTATTCCAATGTCTTTTACTATCGAGAATTTAGCGACTTTATCACGGCTAATACCATGAAAGTGGTCAGCAAGGTGTCTGTTGGTACTGCGGAACTAGAGTTACTGCGCTTTTGGGATTTCATCTATTTTATGGATTTCCCATTGCTGACTTATCTTCTCTATAAAAAGATCATCCAGCTAAATAGGAGACCTTTCAAATTCCGCTCCAGTGTTGCCATCACTGCTCTCTCGGCCCTGCTCTTTTCAGCTAACCTTTTCTTGGCTGAAATTGAGCGTCCCGATCTCCTGTCGCGAGGATTTTCTAATTATTATATTGTTCGTGCCCTTAGTTTGCCAGCCTTTTTAGGTTATAGCGCCAACCAATCCTACAGTGCAAACAAGGAACGTGCCAAGGCCTCTGAGACTGATCTTCAACCTATTACAGATTATATTCAAGAACATTCTGCTAAGCCCAATCCAGACTATTTTGGCTTGGCCAAAGGAAAAAATGTGATTTATCTCCACTTGGAGAGCTTCCAGCAATTTCTTCTTGACTATAAACTCAACATAGATGGAACTGAGCATGAAGTCACTCCCTTCCTTAATTCCCTCTACCATTCTCAATCAACCTTAGCCTTTTCTAATATCTTTAACCAAGTCAAGGCTGGTAAAACCTCAGATGCAGAAACCATGCTAGAGACCGGTTTGTTTGGACTTGACCAAGGTTCCTTTATGGTCAATTACGGTGGTACCAATACCCAGCAGGCAGCTCCTTTTATCCTATCAAAAAATGACTATCAATCGAGTGCAGTCTTTCACGGTAATATTGGGACCTTCTGGAACCGAAATACGACCTACAAACAATGGGGCTACCAATACTTCTTTGATGCTTCCTATTTTACTAAGCAAGACAGTAGCAATTCTTTCCAATATGGTTTGAATGATAAAATCATGATGAAAGATTCTATCCAATATCTGGAGCATTTGCAGCAGCCTTTTTATGCTAAGTATATCACGGTATCCAATCACTATCCCTATGCTAGCAATCTGACTGGCGATGAGCTTGGTTTCCCCTTGGCCAAAACCAAAGACGAAACGATCAACGGCTACTTCCAAACAGCCAACTATCTGGATAGTGCTATCAAGGCCTTCTTTGACTATCTCAAAGAAAGCGGCCTCTATGAAAAATCCATCATCGTCATCTACGGAGACCATTATGGAATTTCTAACTCCCGCAATCCTGACCTCGCTCCCTTGATTGGCAAGACTTCTGAAAACTGGTCGAATTACGACAATGCCATGTTGCAACGAGTGCCTTTTATGGTAGTCATGCCTGGCTATGAAAAAGGGCAAATCATCAATATCTACGGTGGACAAATCGATATCTTACCGACTCTCGAACACCTCCTTGGTATTGAGTCCAATTCCTTCCTACAAGTTGGACAAGATCTTCTGTCTCCAGATCATCAAGAAATCGTTGCCTTTCGGACTGCTAATTCCTTCGTCACACCCAAATATACCAGCTACGACGGACGAACCTACTATACTGAGAGCGGTCTTGAAATCAGTAATCTTGATGAACAAGCTCAGACTGAACTAGAAATCGTTCGGCAAGCAACCAACCAACAGCTAAAAATCAGCGACCAGATTCAAACTGGTGATTTAATACGTTTCTACCAAGCAGATCATCTTGGAACAGTTGATACTGAAAACATTTCTTACCTCAATTCCTTACCAATTCTGCAAAAGATTGAGCAGGAAAAAGGTAGTCAATCAACCAGTCTCTTTAGCCAACGACAAGGTAAGACCAGTACTGACCTTTTCAAGGCACCAAGTTACCAAGAACTCCATCCCGAGTCTGCCGAAACCGAATCAAAATCACAATAAAAGATGCTCTTCCATCGTGGAGGAGCATTTCTTTTTAAAAATTTATCAAGCAAACGATCAACTATCTCATCTTTTTTCTATTTCTGTCAATATGCGTGACAGGTAGTAATGATAGCCAAAAATAGCAAGACCAAGCAATAGGATCAGAGCTCCTACTCCCAAGCTAATGGCAAGGATAGGGGAGAGAGACCGAACCAAGAATAAGCTCCCTATTACAAGGGCCATTAAGATTGCACTATAAATTAAGAGTAAAACTATTGCTACTATACGATTTGAACGGTTCACCAGGTCCGTAATGTTACTCCAATTGGTTGACAAATTTTTCACGTCCTTAAGGTAATGGTGGCAAGAAAGGATGACACTGGCAAGGATCCAGACTACAAGAAGGTAAATCATCGAAAGGATGGGCAAGCCTAAATATAGAGAAAGGCCAAGTAAAGTCAAAATAGGTAAAAAGGACTGGACAGCAAATATAATCCAAAATTTCACTTTCACATAGCGATCAAAGTCAAAGGGTAAACTCTTCAGAAAATCAACATTTTCCCTCTCTAAGGACAAGGCAATTGAATGCAGGCTGGTGATATTGTTATTGACAACTGATATAAACAATCCTATAAAAAACAAGGGTAACCAGTATGGAGGATGAATATCTGGAACTATCTGAGAATCTCGAATTTTGGAAATCAGACCGATCATCATGAAATAAGGAAGAAAAGCACTTGTAAAAAGCACTGTAATCACGCCAGTTCCCTGTCCCAAGAGGGTGAGGTGGTAGCGTAAAACCATACGGAAAAAGCCCTTTTTATTAGTAGTTGAAATTCTCTCCTTATTGCGACGTTCTTTCTTGACCTTCTCCTCACTGTTAAGCAGAATCACGTCATAAAAATGAGGAAGAACCTTCTTTTTGGTCAGGTAAAGCAAGAAAACAGTTAAAGCTATCCAAGCTAACAGACCCAGTATGGCTTCTGTCGAAAAAGGCTCCACTGCTATTTTGTAAAAGATATGAAGAGGATAAAGGAGAAATGGAATGTCTCTAACTTTGTCAACAATACTTCCAAAAGTCGACTGTAGAAAGAGGACAAATATTAAAGGTATGAGAACCCCTATCCCAATCATCACATTCGAAAAAATAGACTGATACTTTCTGAAGACCCTAGTCTGAGCCAAGAAATGTACTGCCACTACCATTACTAAAGTAACAGAGACAAATAATAAGGCCAAGGACAGCAGCATCAAAGGCAAGCCCAGCCAAAGAGAAGGAGCTAGCCTAATGTAGAGGACTAGAAAATAAGCTAGGATTGGTACAATTCCAGGCAGAGCTGGCAAGAGGACAGACAGTCCTTTAGCGATTATAATCTCTGATTCTTTAAAGGCATAGGGTCTATACGATACCAAATCCTTACTCTCATAAAAGACATTGTAAAATGCAGTGAAAGAAGTTGAAAAGGCAAGCACCAGTAAAATAGCAACCATGCTACTAAAAAAACTTGGCATTTCCTCAAAAGGAAAACGAAAGGCTATATTTATAAACATGAAAAGCATCAAGAGACTGGAAAAAATGTAAGAACTTAGGACTCTAGCGGAAACATTTACTTTTTTCCCAGGATTCTTAGCCTGCTTCTTTCGTAGGTTAGCCAGATTAGCTTCTTGAGATGAATAGAGGATATTGATATCAACTAATTTTTTAATGACCTTGAGACGCATCCGCAACCTCCTCTTTTCTACCAGCAAGACTAAGGTAGATACTTTCCAAAGACTGGTCTGGGTGGTCTTTTCTCAAGTCCTCTACGCTACCACAATAGATCAAATGCCCCTTTTTTAAAATGGCAATCCGATCACAGACTTGCTCAGCTACCTCTAGGACATGAGTTGAAAACAAGACTGTCTTGCCTTTTTGCGCATGCTCCTTCATCATTTGCTTCAAATCAAAGGCGGCCTGGGGATCCAAACCAGTCAAGGGTTCGTCCAAAACCCAAATATCGGGATCGGATAAGAGTGCTCCGATGACAAAGACTTTCTGACGCATTCCGTGAGAAAGAGTTTCAATAACCTGATAACGATTTTCAGCAAAATCAAAAACGTTCAATAGCCTAGCTAGACTAGTCTCCAAGTCAGAGCTAGTCAGATCATAGGATGAAGCAATCAATTCCCAAAATTCATTGGCCGTTAAGCGTAAAAATAAATCAGGCGAGTCTGCTACGTAGCCAATCTTTCGTTTAATAGCTAAACGATTTTCCGATAACTCCTGACCGTCTACTAAAATACGACCACTGCTGGGTGAAATGATACTGACTAGGGATTTTATAGTGGTCGATTTTCCAGCCCCATTATGGCCAATCAAGCCCATAATCTCCCCATTTTCAATCTGCAAATTGAGATTGCTCAAGGCCTCTTTATCACCATACAACTTACTAACATTTTGAAATTCAATCATGAGAAATCTCCTCTCTTTATCTATGTAATTTACTATAATTATAGCGCTTTCATTTTAAAAATCAACATTTTATATAAAATAGTCAAAAACTTATTATTCAGTTTTACGCAAACGTTTGAGCTAACAGATACTTTATGATAGAATAAAGAACAAGATTGACAAGTAAGAGGAAACATCATGCAAAATCAAACACTCATGCAATACTTTGAATGGTATCTGCCCCACGACGGTCAGCACTGGACACGTCTAGCTGAAGATGCTCCACACCTAGCTAATCTCGGTATCAGCCATGTCTGGATGCCACCAGCTTTTAAGGCGACCAATGAAAAAGATGTCGGCTATGGGGTCTATGACTTATTCGACTTAGGAGAGTTTAATCAAAAAGGGACTGTCCGCACCAAGTATGGTTTTAAAGAAGACTATCTTCAAGCCATTCAAGCTCTAAAAGCACAGGGAATTCAACCTATGGCCGATGTGGTACTCAATCACAAGGCTGCTGCTGATCACATGGAAGCCTTTCAGGTTATTGAAGTGGATCCTGTAGACCGTACAGTTGAACTTGGGGAACCCTTCACCATCAATGGCTGGACTAGCTTTACCTTCGATGGTCGCCAAGATACCTACAATGACTTCCACTGGCACTGGTACCACTTCACCGGTACAGACTATGATGCCAAACGCCGCAAGTCTGGGATTTATCTGATTCAAGGAGATAACAAGGGTTGGGCAAATGAGGAATTGGTCGATAATGAAAACGGTAACTATGACTACCTCATGTATGCCGACCTAGACTTTAAACATCCTGAAGTCATCCAAAATATCTATGACTGGGCTGACTGGTTCATGGAAACGACTGGTGTAGCTGGTTTCCGCTTGGATGCCGTTAAACACATTGACTCTTTCTTCATGAGCAATTTTATCCGTGATATGAAGGAAAAATACGGTGAGGATTTCTATGTTTTTGGTGAATTCTGGAATCCTGACAAGGAAGCCAATCTAGACTATCTTGAAAAAACGGAAGAACGATTCGACCTTGTTGATGTTCGTCTCCACCAGAATCTCTTTGAAGCCAGTCAAGCTGGCGCAAACTATGACCTTCGTGGTATTTTCACAGATAGCTTGGTTGAACTCAAACCTTACAAGACTGTAACCTTTGTCGACAACCACGATACCCAACGTGGTCAGGCTCTTGAGTCTACTGTTGAAGAATGGTTCAAACCAGCAGCCTATGCCCTCATTCTATTACGCCAAGACGGCCTTCCATGTGTCTTTTACGGAGACTACTATGGGATTTCAGGGCAGTATGCTCAACAAGATTTCAAAGAAGTCCTTGACCGCCTCCTAACCATCCGAAAAGATTTGGCCTATGGAGAACAAAATGACTACTTTGATGATCCTAACTGTATCGGTTGGGTACGTTCAGGTGCTGAAAATCAATCCCCAATCGCAGTCCTTATCTCAAATGACCAAGAAAACAGCAAATCAATGTTTGTCGGCCAAGAATGGGCTAACCAAACCTTTGTAGATTTACTTGAAAACCACCAAGGTCAAGTTATAATTGATGAAGAAGGTTATGGACAATTCCCTGTCTCAGCTGCTTCGGTAAGTGTCTGGGCAGCTAATACAATCTAATAGTCAAGAACTATCAAGCCAGGTCCAATCGGATTTGGCTTTTTTGTATTCACAAAAAGACCTACCCAAATGGATAGATCTTTACTTGATTACAATTTACCTGCTACTTCATCCAACAATTCTTGGATCTTAGCTTGGTTGCTTCCTCCTGCCATGGCCATGTCTGGTTTACCACCACCACGTCCATCGACGATTGGTGCTAATTCTTTGACAAGGTTTCCAGCATGAAGGTCTTTTGTCTTGCTTGCTACAAGGACATTGACTTTGTCTCCAATAGCGGCAACTAGGACAAGAAGATCAGAGTAGTCTTTTTGTTTCCAGTTATCCGCAAAGGTACGAAGGGCACCGGCATCTGATACAGACACTTGACTAGCAATATAACGGTGACCGTTGACTTCCTTAACATCCTTGAAGATATCGCCTGCGGCTGCAGCTGCGGCTTTTTCTTTCAACTCAGCATTTTCTTTTTGAAGTTGACGAAGTTGTTCTTGAAGTCCTTCCACCTTGTGAGGTACTTCTTTAAGTTGAGGTGCTTTAAGGGTTGCTGCGACAGCTTTAAGAGCATCTTCTTGTTCACGGTAGGCTTCAAAGGCTTCCTTACCAGTCACTGCCAAGATACGGCGAGTTCCTGATCCGATACCTTCTTCTTTGACAATCTTGAAGAGACCAATTTCAGAAGTGTTGCCAACGTGGGTACCACCACAAAGCTCGATAGAGTAGTCACCGATAGTAACAACACGGACTTCCTTACCGTATTTCTCACCAAAGAGAGCCATAGCTCCCATTTCCTTGGCAGTGTCAATATCTGTTTCAACTGTCTTAACTTCAAGAGCTTCCCAGATTTTCTCGTTGACTTGCTGTTCAATCGCACGCAATTCTTCAGCAGTTACTGCTTGGAAATGCGTAAAGTCAAAGCGAAGGAATTCAACTTCGTTAAGAGATCCTGCTTGTGTCGCGTGGTTTCCAAGGATATTGTGAAGGGCAGCGTGAAGCAAGTGAGTCGCAGTGTGGTTTTTCATGACACGGTGACGACGATTTGTATCAATTGCCAAGGTATATTCTTGGTTCAAGGCAAGCGGTGCAAGGACGTCAACAGTATGAAGAGCTTGTCCGTTTGGTGCTTTTTGAACATTGGTCACAGTAGCCACAACCTTACCTGACTCATCCAAGATTTGTCCGTGGTCAGCTACCTGTCCACCCATTTCAGCATAGAATGGAGTTTCCGCAAAGATAAGTGAGGCAGTTCCTTCTGATACAGCTTCTACTTCTGCATTGTCAGCCACGATAGCCACCAATTTAGAAGATAATTGGCTAGCATTGTAGTTGAAGACACTTTCTACGGTGATGTTTTGAAGGGTTTCATTTTGCATACCCATTGAGCCACCCTTAACAGCTGAGGCACGCGCACGTTCTTGCTGTTCTTTCATAGCTGCTTCAAAACCTTCACGGTCTACAGTCATACCAGCTTCTTCAGCGATTTCTTCAGTTAATTCGACTGGGAATCCATAAGTGTCATAAAGTTTAAAGACATCTGAACCAGCGATGACAGATTGACCTTTTTCTTTCAAGTCTGCTACGATGCCTTGGGCAAAGTGTTGACCTGAGTGAAGGGTACGCGCAAATGATTCTTCTTCGCTCTTAACGATTTTCTCAATAAAGTCACGTTTTTCAAGCACTTCTGGGTAGTAGCTTTCCATGATTTTTCCAACAGTTGGAACGAGTTTGTAAAGGAAAGGCTCGTTGATTCCCAATTTTTGACCATGCATAGAGGCACGACGGAGAAGACGACGAAGGACATAACCACGACCTTCATTTCCTGGAAGGGCACCATCACCGATGGCAAATGACAAAGAACGAATGTGGTCAGCGATAACCTTAAAGCTCATGTTGTCGCCATCTTGGTCATAAACCTTACCAGACAATTTCTCCACTTCACGAATGATTGGCATGAAGAGGTCCGTTTCAAAGTTGGTCTTAGCCCCTTGGATAACCGCCACCAAACGCTCCAAACCAGCGCCCGTATCAATGTTTTTGTGTGGCAATTCCTTGTACTCGCTACGAGGAACAGCAGGGTCTGCGTTAAATTGTGACAAAACGATGTTCCAGATTTCGATGTAACGGTCGTTTTCGATATCTTCTGCAAGGAGACGAAGACCGATATTTTCTGGGTCAAATGCTTCTCCACGGTCAAAGAAGATCTCTGTATCTGGTCCAGAAGGTCCTGCACCGATTTCCCAGAAGTTGTCCTCGATTGGAATCAAGTGACTTGGGTCCACTCCTACTGCAATCCAGCGGTTGTAAGAATCTTTATCGTCTGGATAGTAGGTCATGTAAAGTTTCTCAGCTGGGAAATCAAACCATTCAGGGCTTGTCAAAAGCTCATAAGCCCAAGTGATGGCTTCGTCACGGAAGTAATCACCGATAGAGAAATTCCCCAACATTTCAAACATAGTATGGTGACGCGCAGTCTTCCCTACGTTTTCAATATCGTTGGTACGGATAGCCTTTTGGGCATTGGTAATACGTGGATTTTCAGGAATGATGGTCCCGTCAAAGTATTTCTTAAGGGTTGCTACCCCAGAGTTGATCCACAAAAGTGTTGGGTCATTTACAGGAACCAAGCTCACTGATGGTTCTACTGAGTGACCTTTGGTCGCCCAGAAATCAAGCCACATTTGGCGTACTTGTGCACTAGATAGTTGTTTCATATTGTCTCCTTATTTACTTGTTTAATGTGATTGGCTTTCCAGCATTTCCACATAGTCAATCGCGACACAGAGGGAAATGACAAGATCTGCATAGGCTTCATCGTATACAGTTACCTGATAAGTAGAAGTTAGATGAAAAATGTCCTCGGTAATTTCAGCAACCATTTGGTCTTGCTCATCCAACAAACAGAAGTTTAAATCCCATATGTCCCCTTCGACTCGCAAGCCCTGTTGATCAAACTCATACTTATCACGGAAGATAGTGAACTTCTGACGAATGTAAAAGCTCGTCCCGTCACTGAGTTTGATTTTAAACTGGGGCATGAAGGTTAGAAAGGTTTTGGTGATCTGACTGACCTGTTCACCATTAGCATCATAGATGGTAAAAGTTTTGGGAATCTTAAAAAATGATCCCTCTACTTGATAGGCGATTTCTCCCCTGTCATCCTTGATAGCGAAGCGTTCGCCTCCAAGACGAAACTTTTGTTTGACAAGAAATGTTTTCATCAACACCTCCAAAAATTAAAAGACAAGCTCATATCACGAAGGGCGAAAAACCGCGGTACCACCTTCATTCAATGAACTTGTCATTCTCTTATTCTTATGCAATTGTATGATTGAGTAGCATGACTTTCTAGCTTAGATGGCTCGCAGCACCGCCATTTCTCTGGACTAAGATAACTGAAAATCAATTCTCAACTTTCTTATTATATCGTTTTTTGGGTTCTGCGTCAACTGGGAAAGCTGACAAGAAAGCATATCTCCTACTTCCGATACATTTTAAACTGTAGGAACAGGTCACTATATTTTCCTGTCCATTTATGGTCAAATTTCTCATAAACTTCCAAGTGTTTCATGGTGTCAGCGTCTGGATAGAAGGATTTGTCTTCCTTGGTCTCCTCTGAGAGCATTTCCTTGGCTGGTAGGTTTGGTGTTGAGTAGCCTACATACTCTGCATTCTTGAGAGCATTTTCAGGCTTCAACATGAAGTTGATGAAGGCATAAGCAGCATCTTGGTTCTTGACAGTTTTGGGAATAACCATGTTGTCAAACCAGAGGTTACTTGCTTCTGTCGGTACAACATATTTGAGGTTAGGATTCTTTTCCAACATCTGGCTAGCTTCCCCAGAGAAGGTCACGCCGATAGCAGCGTTGTTCTGAATCATGTAGCCCTTCATCTCGTCCGCCACAATGGCCTTGATATTTGGAGTCAATTTGTAGAGTTTATCTACTGTCTCTTCTAACTGCTGTGGATTTTTAGAGTTGAGGCTGTAGCCTAGGGAATTGAGTCCTAGTCCCAGTACCTCACGTGCCCCATCAAAGAGCATGATAGAGTTCTTATACTCTGGCTTCCAGAGGTCATCCCAATGTTCAGGCGCTTCCTCTACCATGGTTTCATTGTAGACAATTCCTAATGTTCCCCAGAAGTAAGGAATGGAGAATTTATTGCCTGGGTCAAAGGACTGGTTGAGAAACTCTGGTCCGATATTTTCAAGACCTTCAAGTTTTGAATAGTCAAGCGGAACCAAGAGGTCTTCGTCCTTCATCTTGTTAATCATGTATTCACTTGGGATAGCAATATCATAAGTCGTTCCACCCTGCTTGATCTTGGTATACATGGCTTCGTTGGAGTCAAAGGTCTCGTACTGTACTTGGATTCCTGTTTCTTCTGTGAACTGAGTCAAGAGTTCAGGATCTATATAGTCCCCCCAGTTGTAGATAACCAGTTTTTGACTATCTCGGCTATTGATTTTACTATCTAAATGCGTCGCAATTCCCCACAAGACGAGGATAATGGCTACAATTCCTGCTAAAAATGAATAGAGTTTTTTCATGCTTGCTCCTCCTTCTCACGTGAGATAAAGTAATATCCAACAACTAGGATAATACTAAAGAGAAAGACGAGGGCAGACAGGGCATTGATTTCTAGAGAAATCCCCTTACGAGCACGAGAGTAAATCTCGACTGACAGGGTTGAAAAGCCATTTCCCGTTACAAAGAAGGTCACGGCAAAGTCATCCAGCGAATAGGTGAAGGCCATGAAATAACCTGCAATGATAGACGGAGTCAGGTAAGGAAGCATAATTTCCTTGAACATCTGAAATTGACTGGCTCCAAGGTCATAGGCCGCATGAATCATGTCGCCGTTCATTTCCTTGAGACGTGGCAAGACCATCAAGACCACGATAGGAATGGAGAAGGCCACATGACTAGAGAGAACGGTCAAAAAGCCAAGTGAAAACTTGAGTTGGGTAAAGAGAATCAAGAAGCTAGCACCAATCATAACATCAGGCGCAACCATTAGGATATTATTGAGTGAAAGAAAGGCTTCTTGGTATTTCTTACGAGACTGATAAATATAAATAGCACCGAAAGTCCCGATAATGGTCGCAATCAAGGCTGACAGGAAGGCCAAGAAAAAGGTCTGAGTCACAATTAACATAAGGCGACCATCGCCAAACATAGTTTTAAAATGGCTCAGGCTAAAGCCTGTAAAGCTGTTCATGTCGTTTCCTGCATTAAAGGCGTAGCCAATCAAGTAAAAAATCGGCAGGTAGAGGACAAGAAAGACCAGTCCCAGATAAAGATTGGCAAATTTTTTCATCGTTCTCTCCTTTCCTTGGTCACCCACATGGTGATGAACATGGTCAGAATGAGAATCACACCGATGGTTGAACCCATACCATAGTTGTCATTTGTCAGGAAGTTCTGCTCAATGGCTGTCCCCAGTGTAATAACGCGGTTCCCACCAATCAAACGGGTCAGCATGAAGAGACTCAAGCTAGGAATAAAGACCGACTGAACGCCACTTCTCACACCGTTCATCGATAGAGGAAAGATGATATGTCGGAAAGTCTCCCACTTGGTAGCACCGAGGTCATAACTTGCATTGATAAGATTGTTATCCATATCATCCAAAACGTTGAAAATGGGCAGAATCATAAAGGGAAGCTCGATGTAGCTTGCGACAAAAATAAAGGAGAAATCAGTAAAGAGCAACTGTTGCGAACCGATTCCGATGAATTCCAAAAATTGGTTAATAGAGCCATTTTGACCAAAAATCCCGATAAAGGCATAGGCTTTAAGGAGCAAATTGATCCAGGTTGGCAGGATAATCAGCATGAGCCAAAGTTGACGGTGCTTGAGACGGGTCAAAAAGAGGGCTGTTGGATAGCTGATAAGCAAGGTCACAAAGGTCACAATTCCTGCATAAAGTACAGAGTTGAAACTCATTTTTAGGTAGGTCAAGTTTTGTGACGTAAAGTAGGACTTATAATTTTCTAAACTGAATTGGCCTTCAATGTTGAAAAAGGATTGACCGAAAATCAAGACCAAGGGTGCCAGAACAAAGAGGGCAATCCAGAGCATGTAGGGCACTACAAAGAGTTTAGAGCTTGTTTTCTTCATCTCTTTCCTCCTCGATTGCATTGATCAGACCTGCTTCTTGCTCTTCGATTTCCACGTATTCTTCGATACGGGCATCGAACTCTTCTTCGGTTTCGTTGAGACGCATGATGTGGATGTCTTCCGGTTCAAAGTCCAGACCGATTTCCTCACCCACGATGGCCTTACGAGTCGAGTGGATCATCCATTCATTCCCAAGTTCGTCATAGGCGATAATTTCATAGTGAACCCCACGGAAGAGCTGGGTATCCACCTTAACTTGGAGCTTGCCTTCTTCAGGAAGGGTAATCCGCAAGTCCTCTGGACGAATCACGACCTCAACAGGTTCATTTGGCTTCATCCCACCATCGACCGCTTCAAAGCGTTTGCCGTTGAACTCAACCAAGTAGTCCTCAATCATGATTCCTGGCAAGATATTTGACTCACCGATAAAGGTGGCAACAAAGTGATTGATCGGCTCATCGTAGATATCCACAGGTGTTCCAGACTGGACAATCTCGCCATCATTCATAACGAAAATCCAGTCACTCATAGCCAGGGCTTCTTCCTGATCGTGAGTGACAAAGACAAAGGTAATGCCCAATCGTTGTTGCAGTTCACGCAGTTCGTACTGCATATCTGTTCGTAATTTTAAGTCCAACGCTGACAAAGGCTCGTCCAACAAAACCACACGGGGTTGGTTGATAATGGCACGGGCAATAGCCACACGCTGACGTTGTCCTCCAGAGAGTTTACGAATGGAACGTTTTTCGTAACCTTCCAACTGAACCATCTTGAGAACTTCCGCTACGCGTTTCTCGATTTCTTTCTTGTCAATTTTACGCAAGCGAAGCGGAAAGGCAACATTTTCAAACACATTCATATGTGGAAACAAGGCATAGGATTGGAAGACCGTATGGACGTCTCGCTTGTTGGTTGGGATGTCGTTGATGCGGACACCGTCCAGCAAAATATCTCCTGTCGTCGCATCCAGTAAACCTGCAATGATGTTTAGGATGGTTGATTTCCCTGAACCAGATGCGCCTAAAAGAGTGTAGAATTTCCCTTCTTCCAACTCAAAGTTGATGTCTTTGAGAACCTTGGTGTTGCTGTCTTCAAAAACTTTTGAGACGTTTTTGAATTCAATAATTGGTTTTTTCAATTGTCATTTATTCCTTCTTTTTCATAGATTAACAGATCAGGGCTCTGTCAGGCCGCTACTACCTCGTGTAGGAGATTGAACTGCCTACATTCTTCTGCACTAACGATAGGCTTTCACCCCCTTTCCATGACATAGTAGCAGCTTTTCAACTACAGCTTCCTACTTGCTTTCACCTAAAATACGGACTTCTCTCTCAAGAGTGACGCCAGAGTGTTCCTTGACTTTTTCGATAACAGACTCAATCAAGTCCTCGTAGTCTTTAGCCGTTCCGTCAGCAACATTGATCATAAATCCTGCGTGTTTTTCTGACACTTCTACGCCACCGACACGATAGCCTTTCAAGCCAGCTTCTGAAATTAATTGACCTGCAAAATGACCTACTGGACGCTTAAAGACCGAACCACAAGATGGGTATTCTAAAGGTTGCTTGAGTTCACGTAGATGCGTCAAACGATCCATTTCTTGCTTGATAACCTGATGGCTTCCTGGAGCAAGGGCAAATTTAGCTGACAAGACAACTGCACCAGACTCTTGAATGGCTGAATGGCGGTACCCAAAAGCCAAATCTTTGGCAGACAGGGTCTCGATTTCTCCATCCTTGGTCAAGACCTTACAAGACTGCAAGATGTGGGCAATCTCGCCACCATAGGCACCTGCATTCATAAAGACAGCACCGCCGACGCTCCCCGGAATGCCACAAGCAAACTCAAAACCAGTCAAACTATGACGAAGGGCAATGCGTGTTGTTTCAATCAAGTTAGCACCAGCTTCAGCTTCGATGGTATAGCCATCAACAGAAACATTATTGAGCTTGTCACACAAGATGACAAATCCACGAATTCCACCATCACGAACGATGATATTGCTGGCATTTCCAAGAACCATCCAAGGGATATTTTCTTGATTGGCAAATTTGACAACGCGAGCCAACTCAAAACGATTTCGTGGAAAGACCAGATAATCAGCCTCTCCACCTACTTTTGTATAACTATAGCTATGCAAGGGTTCTTTGAAACGGATATCAATCCCTTCTAAGATTTCAAGCATGTTTTCTTTTACTGACATGACACTCTTCCTTTTACAAAATTCATTCCATTATACCATTTTTAAGACCATTTGACGACCCTAAAAAAATCTTGGGCTTATTTTAAACAAAAAAAGAGGTTTCCCCCTTTTTCTTATGATTTTTTGCAAAAGATAGCCTTGGTTCCATAGGCAACTAGGATCAGTTCAACTAGTAGAATGACTTCAACTAAGACTGGACTTGTAAGCCAGCCAACTTGGGCTAGAGATGGTGCCAGGTCAAAGAAGGCATGTAGGCCATAGGCTGCTAGGAGATAAATCCATTTCTTCTGGCGAACAGCTTGGTAAACCCAAACAGTCAAAAGCAATTGGAAACCTAGAGCCAGAATCCGTTCAAAACCAAGCAAATAAATCTGCCAGACAGAAAGTGACTGAATGGTTTTTAACATATTTTCAGACAGCAATTGCATGACCTGTGGATTCTGAGTTTGAACTGCTGAGAGAACGATGTAGAGATTAATCAAACTAGTAAGACCTAGGAAAATCAACTCCAAGCCACCATGCCCCAATCCATAAGCCAAGGCATCTGCCTTTTCCAAACTTCTCTTTTTCTCCAACCATTTGAAGAAAATAAGACGAGCAGTTTCCTCAAAAAATGCTGCCATGGCTAGGCCATAGATGATATAGACAAGCGGATGGTCTTGTAAGAGGGCAATACTACCGTCTTTTTGAGGATGCAAAACTAAGATATGCACCAGTTTTTCCAAAATCTGTGAAGAGACAAAGAAGGCTACGGCCCCTAATCCCAAAACAGCTAAATTAATCTGGTATTTCTTTTTGGCATACCAAATGCTCCCTAACAAGAAAGCTAGCAAAAGCACCATGGTAATGATAATATGAATGGTCATTTTCTTCTCCTATTCTGCCTTTTCAATATCTTTTTTCATCTCGTCAACATTGAACTTAGCAAACAAGTATTGACGGTCTTGGACTGGGAAACGTTGATCCAATTGGTCAACAGCTCCCACCTCAATAATGCCTTCCTTGATGACAAAGTCCATGACATGACCACCGAAGGTCAAATCATCTGAAATGAAGTGCAGATGGTAGCCTGCCACACTAACCCCATGGAAAATCTCTGGCGTCCAGAAACCAACGATGGTCCCCGCCACATTGTCTCGACGATATTCAGGCTGATGGGTTGCGACCTCAGCAAACTTGGTATCTGGTGTCGACTTGGGAATCATGCGCACATGCATATGTGAAAATTCCCCACGAATCTTGATAGAGCGGAAAAGATTTTCCCCATCATAATAAGACTCGATTCGTTCTTCCAATTCCTTGTCTGTCATCTCAAAGCGCTGGCGGAAAATAACCTCTGCCTGATGCGGTACTACTGCTGCATAAGGAATAAGGGCATCTGGTGATACTTCCACAATTTCCGGTTGCTCTCCTGATCCTTTAGCCTGATAAGCCTTGCCATCCAAGACAATCAATTCCCCATCAATGGAATCCAAGGTTCCCAAACCAAGGTCACCATGCTCCAGCAATTCTCCTACTGTCATGGTACCACCATAAAGGCCAGCCATCAAGGCTCCAAGGGTATTGTATTGAAATAATTTCACTGGTTCCTGCACGTTCTTATCCATTCACTTTCTTATCTGTTATACTCAATGAAAATCAAAAAGCAAACTACGAAGCGAGCCGCAGGTTTCTCAAAGCACTGCTTGAGGTTGTAGATAAGACTGACGAAGTCAGCTC
>NZ_KV802690.1:211138-231619 GCF_001810785.1 Streptococcus sp. HMSC073F11 | reverse complement strand
GGCAAGGCGAAGCTGACGTGGTTTGAAGAGATTTCCGAAGAGTATTATTCTATAAATCTTACTCCTAAGTATACCACATTTAGCTTTATATGTGAACGAGAGAATCACACTAGACATTGCCAAGAAGAAAAAAAAAAAGGTACAATGTAACAAAATCAAGGGAGGTCTGGAATGAAGAAACAAAGCAAGTACCAAGAGGTCGTAGCTTATCTGAAAAATAGTATCGAGTCTGGACGCTTTCCAACGGGTAGCCGCCTGCCTTCTATCCGTCAACTGAGCCTTGACTTTCACTGTAGCAAGGATACTGTCCAACGAGCCCTGTTGGAATTACGGCACGAACAATACCTCTATGCCAAACCCCAGAGTGGCTATTATGTTCTAGAACAAGGACAACATCAAGACCTAGAAATCGAGGTTACCGATGAACACGCCAGCGCCTATGACGATTTCCGACTCTGTGTCAATGAAACCTTGATTGGCCGGGAAAACTACCTCTTCAACTACTATGATAACCAAGAAGGATTAGAAGACTTAAGACAATCCATTCATAAACTCCTCTTTGACCAAGCTCTCTACTGCAAGGCTGACCAACTGGTACTGACTTCTGGAACCCAACAAGCTCTTTTTATTCTTTCTCAAATATCCTTTCCTAGCCAAGCCAAGGAAATCTTGGTGGAACAGCCGACCTACCATCGGATGAATCGCCTCTTGATTGCTCAAGGTCTGGACTATCAAACGATTGAACGAGGCATTGATGGGATTGACTTGGAAGAGCTGGAAGGCCACTTCAAGACTGGAAAAATTAAGTTTTTCTATACCATTCCTCGTTTTCACTATCCTCTGGGGCATTCCTATTCAGAGCAGGAAAAACGAGCTATTCTTGACTTAGCTGCCAAGTATGGTGTTTATATCGTAGAGGACGACTATCTGGGGGATTTGGACTCTAAAAAGGGCCAGACCTTCCACTATCTGGATACAGAGGAGCGCGTCATTTATATCAAGTCCTTCTCAACCAGCCTCTTTCCAGCCCTGCGGATTACGGCACTCATTCTGCCAAATGCTATCAAAGAAGCCTTTGTGGCCTACAAAAATATCCTAGACTACGACAGCAACCTCATCATGCAAAAGGCCTTATCACTCTATATTGACAGTCAATTGTTTGAGAAAAATCGTCTAGCTCGCTTGTCCAATCAGGAAGACTACCAAAAACAAATCGAGGAAAGACTAGCTAACACTCCTTGTCCCCTTCCTCATTATCCCCTACACGATGGTTTATTGCTAGACCTCAGACAGTATCCTAAAATCGCCAGCCTCAAACACAGTCAGCTGAAATTGAACTTCTTTGAGGAGGCTTACTTGGATGCCTGCCCTTATCAATTTGCCAAGGTGTCCCTAGACAATCTAAAAAAAGTTTTAGACTATTTAAAAGCAGAATTGGACTGACTTCCAACTCTGCTTTTTTCTTATACTCTTCGAAAATCAAATTCAAACCACGTCAGCGTCACCTTACCTTACTCAAGTACAGCTTGCGGCAAGCTTCCTAGTTTGCTCTTTGATTTTCATTGAGTATTATTCTTCAACTTCTGTTAAGGTTGCCGCTTTTTCAAGATATTTTTGGTAGGTGCCGTCATCCTTGAGTTTTTTGATGACCTTGTCCACCACTTCTTTCAAATCAGCACTATTTTTTCTAAGGGCAACTGCATTAGCTTCGCCGTCCTTCATCTTCAAGCTGACAGTTGCGACAGCTAGGTCTGCATTTTTAGCAGCATAGCTAAGGGCAACAGGCTCATCCATGTGAACAGCATCTACTTTTCCAGCCTGTAATTCATTAACAGCTTCACCCATATTGGTTAGGGAAGTCAGCTGAGCTTTTGGCAATTGTTCCTTGACCATTGATTCTGGAACAGTCCCTTTTTGCGCTGCAATATTGGCACTTTCTAGGCTAGTTAAATCCTTGTATTTTTCTACATCAGACTTACGAACCAAGAAACTAATCTTGTTTTCATAGTAAGGGATTGAAAAATCAAAGACTTCTTTTCTCTCATCAGTAGCGCTAATTCCTGCAACCGCTAGGTCAGCCTTACCAGTTTGAAGACTGGTCAATACATTGTCAAAACTCATGCTTGAAATTTCCAACTTCACCCCAAGTTCATCAGCGATAGCTTGGGCCATATCAATATCCGCACCGACTACCTGATTTTTCCCGTCAACTAAGGATTGGAATTCAAAAGGTGCATAGTCAGGACTAGTCGCCACAACTAATTTACCCTTTTGCTTAATGGCCTCAACAGCTGACTGAGAACCATTCGAACCCGACTGGCAAGCCACTAAGAAGAAACTTGCAAGAAAGCTACATAAAACAAATATCCATTTTTTTGATTTCATAAATAAACAACCTCTCTGTTAATTTTGTATAATTATAACGCTATCCAAGTTGCTTGTCAAGCATTTTTTGAATTTTTATCTTAAAAATATTTTTTTCATTCAAGAAAAGGAGCTATCAGTTGATTTCCAGCTCCTTTTTATACAGAATGAACCTATTTTATAGTTCGACAATCTTACCTGTTTCAAAGTAAACAACCCATTCACAGATATTTTTAGCATAGTCTCCAATACGTTCCAAGAAAGCAATCACTTGGAAATAATCACGACCTGTAACAATGGCATCTGGATTTTTCTTGATTTCTTCTGTAGCTAAGTCACGAATGCTATCAAAGTAATGGTTGATTTTTTCGTCCATAGCTGCTACTTCATAGGCCTGATCAACTGAACCGTTGAGATAGAGTTCAAGGGCTGCTTCAACAAAGTTCTTGACATCGCGACCCATTCTCTTGATTTCTTCTTCAACAGCTGGGATGCGTTGCTCCCCTTTCATACGAATTGCCGCTTTGGCAATGGAAACGGCATGGTCCCCCATACGTTCCAAGTCAGATACGGCCTTCAAGACTGTTAAAACAGTACGCAAGTCCTGAGAAACTGGCTGTTGAAGAGCAATCATTTCAAATGATTTCTTTTCCAATTTCACTTCGTATTCGTTCACTTCTGCATCGTCTTCGATGACTTCCTTGGCCAAATCACGGTCATGCGTAACAAAGGCACGCACTGTACGATTGATTTGAGATAGCACTTCTTGTCCCATAGCATAGAACTGGTTATGCAATTTCTCTAAATCTTCTTCAAATTGAGAACGTAACATCATTTATCTCCTTATCCAAATTTTCCTGAAATATAATCTTCTGTTTCCTTGTGTTGTGGGTTGAGGAACATCTTCTTGGTATCGTTAAACTCAATTAAATCTCCATCTAGGAAAAATCCTGTCTTGTCAGAGATACGAGAGGCTTGTTGCATGGAACGCGTAACCAAGAGCATGGTGTATTTATCTTTTAGACCATACAAGGTTTCCTCAATCTTCCCAGCAGATATAGGGTCCAAGGCTGAAGTCGGTTCATCCAAGAGAATGATTTTAGGACTGGTTGCCAAGACACGGGCAACACAAACACGTTGCTGTTGTCCACCTGAAAGCCCGATAGCTGAATCATGTAGGCGATCCTTGACCTCATCCCAGATGGAAGCTCGTTGCAAGGCTTTTTCTACTGCTTCATCCAGAACTTGCTTGTCCTTCACTCCATTGATACGAAGCCCATAAACAACGTTTTCGTAGATAGACATAGGGAAGGGGTTTGGTTGTTGGAAAACCATCCCGATTTCCTTCCGCAATTCAACTGTATCTGTACGCGGACTGTAAATGTTGTGGCCGTTGTAAACTACTGAACCAGTTGTGGTTACCTCTGGATTGAGATCCCCCATACGGTTGATAGCCTTGAGAAGAGTTGACTTCCCTGATCCAGATGGACCAATTAAGGCTGTAATTTCCTTAGGTTGGAAAGATAGGGAAACACTATTCAAGGCCTTTTTTTGATTGTAGTAAACGGACAGGTCTGATACCTGTAAAATCGCTTCTGTCATACTGTTTCCTTTCTATCCAAAGTGTCCTGTTACGTAGTCATTGGTTGACTGTAGTTTAGCATTTTGGAAAATATTAGAGGTCTTATCGTACTCTATCAAGTCACCCAAGTAGAAAAATCCTGTGTAATCACTAGCACGCGCAGCCTGTTGCATACTGTGGGTAACGATAATGATGGTAAAGTCCTTCTTCAATTCCAACATGGTTTCTTCCAGTTGGGCTGTCGCAATCGGATCCAAGGCTGAAGCCGGTTCATCCATCAAGAGGATATCTGGCTTAACAGAGATGGCGCGAGCGATACAGAGACGTTGTTGCTGACCTCCAGAAAGCATCAAGGCTGATTTGTGGAGGTCGTCTTTGACCTGATCCCAAAGGGCAGCCTGTCTTAGAGAGGTTTCTACAATTTCATCAAGGACTTTCTTGTCCTTAACACCTGCACGTTCATGAGCAAAAGTAATGTTGCGATAAATAGACTTAGCAAATGGATTTGGACGTTGAAAGACCATTCCGATATGCTTGCGCATCTCATAGACATTGATTTCTGGACGATTAACGTCAATCCCTCGATAGAGGATTTGACCTGTGACCTTGGCAATATCAATAGTATCATTCATCCGATTGAGACTGCGAAGATAAGTAGATTTCCCTGATCCAGAAGGACCAATCAAGGCTGTAATTTTATTTTTTTCAAATTGCATATCGATGCCCTTGATGGATTCATTTTTACCGTAGTAAACATGTAAATCCTTGGTAGAGAGGGCCACTTTTTCTTCAGGGAAGGTGATGATATGCTTTTCATCCCAGTTATATTTTGACATGGCTTCTCCTTTAGGCAGCGGTTAATTTCTTGTGTAAATAGCTTCCGAGTTTGCGTGCTCCAAAGTTAAAAATCAAGATAAAGATGAGGAGCACAGCAGCAGAACCAGCAGATACAATGGTAGCATCAGGAATGGTTCCTTCACTGTTGACCTTCCAAATGTGGACAGCCAAGGTTTCTGCTTGACGGAAGATTGAGATAGGACTGGTAACACTGAGGATATTCCAGTTAGACCAGTCAAGGGCTGGAGCGGATTGTCCTGCTGTATAGATAAGAGCCGCAGCCTCACCAAAGATACGGCCAGAGGCCAAGACGACCCCAGTCACAATACCTGGAAGAGCTTCTGGAATGACCACATGGACAACAGTCTCCCAACGAGAAATCCCAAGGGCCAGACCAGCCTCACGTTGCGTATGGTGAACGTGTTTCAAGCTGTCTTCAACATTACGAGTCATCTGAGGTAAGTTAAAGACTGTCAAGGCCAAGGCACCTGAAATGATTGAAAATCCATACTCAAACTGAACTACAAAGATCAAGTAACCAAAGAGACCCACAACCACTGATGGCAGTGAAGACAAGATTTCAATACAGGTTCTGACAAAATTGGTCACCGGACCTTTTTTGGCATATTCAGCTAGGAAAATCCCAGCCCCCATAGATAAGGGAACAGAGATAATCAAGGTAATAACCAGAAGGAAGAAGGAATTATAGAGCTGAATTCCAATCCCTCCGCCTGCTTGGTAAGAAGATGATTTGCCAGTCAAGAAAGACCAAGAGATGTGGGGCAAACCACGAACCAAGATATAAAGAATCAAGGATGCCAAGATGGCAACGATAATTCCTGCAATTGAGTAGAGGACAGCTGTTGCAATTTTATCTAATTTCTTAGCGTGCATAGTTTTTCTTTCCTCTTTCTTTCGTAATCAATTTAATCACACTGTTGAAGGCCAAACTCATCAAGAGCAAGACTAAGGCCAGTGACCAGAGAACATTATTGTCAACGGTTCCCATAACGGTATTTCCGATACCCATGGTCAAAACAGAGGTCAAGGTCGCAGCAGGCGTTGTCAATGAAGTTGGGACAACAGCTGAGTTTCCGACTACCATCTGAATGGCCAAGGCTTCACCAAAGGCACGCGCCATCCCAAAGACCACTGCAGTGAAAATCCCTGAACGCGCTGCCTTCAAGGTCACGCGCCAAATGGTTTGCCAACGAGTCGCTCCCATAGCCAAACTAGCTTCGCGGTAGTGACGAGGCACCGCACGCAAGCTATCGGTTGTCATAAAGGTTACCGTCGGTAAAATCATAACAAAGAGAACGAAAATCCCTGACAAAATCCCAAAACCAGTTCCACCAAAGACACTACGTACAAAGGGCACTACGACCTGTAAACCGATAAATCCATACACAACTGAAGGAATCCCGACCAGCAATTCAATGGCTGGTTGCAAGATTCTAGCACCTTTTGGTGAGACCTCGGTCATAAAGACTGCCGCACCAATGGCAAAAGGAGTTGCGATAAGGGCTGATAGGATTGTGACAATAAAGGAACCCAAAATCATGGGAAGGGCACCAAATTGTTTACCTGAAGGATTCCAAGTTTGTCCAAAGAGGAAATCAAAGATATTAACCCCATTGACAAAGAAGGTCGACAAACCTTTTTGGGCTACGAAAATCAAAATCATGGCCACGATGATGACAATCAAAGACAGACAGGCAAAGGTCAAGCCTTTTCCAAGTTTCTCTAAACGAGAGTTCTTTGAGGGAGAAAGTAATTTTTTAGCTAATTCTTCTTGATTCATTAGTGACTCCCTTCTAGTGCTGTCACCGTTCCGACAGCATCTTTTTCAACCTTCATTTCCTTGACAGAAATATAGCCCATTCCCTTAACGATTCCACTTTGCGCTTCATCTGAGAGGACAAAGTTGAGAAATTCTGCCACCAATTCATTGGGTTGACCTAGGGTGTACATGTGTTCGTAAGACCACAAAGGCCAATTATTGCTTGTAACATTTTCTGCAATTGGCTCATAGCCGTTCAATTTCATGCGTTTGACAGAGTCATCTACATAGGCAAAGGCTAGGTAAGAAATGGCTCCTGGTGTCTGGGAAACAATGTTTTTGACCATCCCATTTGAATCCTGTTCTTGACTCTGCACGGCAGATTGGCCATCCATGACAACACTATCAAAGGTTGCACGTGAACCTGAACTTGCCGCGCGGTTGATAATCGAAATGGCTAGGTCTTTCCCACCGACTTCTTTCCAGTTGGTCACTTGACCTGTGAAGATGCTACGGAGTTGTTCAGTTGTCAGATTTTCAACATCAACTTCCTTGTTCACAATCACTGCCAAGCCCGCTACAGCAACCTTATGATCCATTAGAGCGGATGCGTTGATACCGTCTTTTTCCTCGGCAAATACGTCTGAATTTCCTACATCAACGGCTCCAGACTGAACCTGAGACAGACCTGTACCAGATCCTCCACCTTGGACGTTGACTGTTTTCCCAACGTGCAGAGAGCCAAATTCATCTGCTGCTGCTTCGACCAAAGGCTGAAGAGCCGTTGAACCAACAGCTGTCATGGATTCCCCACGATCAATCCAGCTAGCACATCCCGCCAAAGAACCTGCCAGCAAAAGAGCTGCAAGGGATAGAGCGAGTTTTTTCCTTTTTTTCACTGTTTTTCTCCTTGAAAATAATGGTGAATGCTGTGAATTTTTTCAACTATTTATTTATGTTTTTCTTTTGAAAATTAGGAGCCAACTGAAGTTCTTTGCTTGGTTTTACTAGAAATTTGCTCAGTTATCTTCTCCACCAATTTTGACTTAAAATGAAAGACAATTTGAAAAAAATCCATACTTCCACTATAACATAGACAAGCTACTTTGACTAGCATTTTCACTTGAATCTGAGGCCTTTTGGAAAATAATTTTTCAAAACATTTCCAGTCACCTTTGCAAAGCCCAACCCATTGCCTTGAACCAAAACCTGATACCAACCATTTGGCAGACTTTCTGCCAGCTGAACGGTTTCTCCAGCCACATACTTTACAAACTCTTCTTGATTAATTTCAACTGACTGCTTGACCTGACTCGGTTTCAAGGCTAGACCAAGAGCGAAACTGGGTTCAAAGCGTTTCTTCTTAAAGGTCCCTAGATGCAGGCCATTCCGAGCAATCTTGAGTTTCCCTAAATCTGGCAAAAGTTCTGGCAGGAGATAGAGTTGGTCACCAAAAGTCTGCAAGATTCCCCTTAGATTGATTTTCAGGTGTTTTTGGGCAAATTCCTGCCACAAAGTAACTTGTTCTCGGCTAAGATTGCTCTTACTTGCCTTAAATTTAGTAGCTGGATTGTCACCCCTAAATTGTAAATGGGCTACAAATTGCCCCTCTCCCTTAAAATGATGAGGATACATCCGAGCCGTTTCTGGCAGGCCAATACCAGCTACCATTCCATTGATATGCTCTACTGGTAACAAGTCAAAATCATACTCATCCAACAACCAATTAACAATCTCTTCGTTTTCCTCGGGGGCCCAGGTACAGGTTGAATAAACCAAGCGACCACCTTCAGCTAGCATGGTTACTGCATCTTCCAGAATTTCTCTTTGCAAACTAGCACATTGACTCGGATAATCTAAGCTCCAATAGTCCATAGCATCTGGTTGCTTACGGAACATCCCTTCCCCTGAGCAAGGAGCATCAAGGACAATGAGGTCAAAATAGCCCTTAAAAACCTTGGCCAAGCGGTCAGCAGATTCATTGGTCACCACGACATTTGTCGCTCCAAAGCGCTCCATGTTTTCTACTAAAATCTTAGCCCGTTTGCTTGAAATTTCATTGGAAACAAGGAGACCCTCCCCTGCTAGATAGGCTGCTAATTGAGTTGATTTACCTCCTGGTGCAGCTGCCAAGTCCAAGACCTTCATCCCAGGACTGGGCTTGGCTACCTGAGCCACCATCTGAGCAGCGGGTTCTTGCGAATAGACCAAACCTGTAGCATGTTCAGGCGATTTCCCTGAAACCTTCCCATAATGTCCCCAAGGGGTTTGAGGAATGGCATCAGGAAAGGAAACTGGCGCTTCTTTTAAAGGATTGACCCGAAAGGCCGAAACCGCTTCCTCCTCAAAAGAGGCAAGAAAATCTCTTGCCTCATCTCCTAGTATCTCTTCATATTTTTCAACAAATCCTTCTGGAAATTGCATTTAAGTTCTTTTCCTTTCGTAAATATAGGACTGAATTTCCTCCTGCATCTCAAGAGGTAGCATCATGACCGGCTGTCTGGTTTGAAAATTAGGAGTTTCACCAGAAAGGGTTACCACCCGATAGCCCAGACTTTCCCCTAAAATACTAGCCGCAGCATAATCCCATGGTTGCAGATAGGTGACATAGGTCAACAAACGTCCTGACAAAATCTTGGTAAAACTAATGGCCGCACTCCCATAGACACGAACACCGAGGACCGCTCGACCCAAATCAGCCAAGCCCCATTCATTGGTTTCCAGCATACCACTATTCCCTGCAATGAGGAAATCTCCAAGTGGTTTTGGCTTAAAGGGAGCTAGGGGCTGATCATTTCGGCAAACTGGAAAGGATCCGCCACCGTGGTAACAATCCCCTTTGACCACATCATAAATGAGAGCAAACTGGCCTTGACCATTTTCAAAATAAGCCATCATAACAGCAAAATCTTCCTGCTGGGCTACAAAGTTATTGGTACCATCAATGGGATCAATGACCCAAACATTGCCATCTTGAACCGAGGCTCGCAGACAACCTTCTTCAGCACAAATCTTATCCTCAGGATAACGGGACAAAATCTCACCAACCAATAGCTCCTGAACTTCCTTGTCCAGTCTGGTCACCAAGTCTGTTGGAGAGGACTTGGTCTCAACTTGCAAATCTTCCTGCATATGGTCAAGGATGTACTGGCCCGCCTTCTTGACGAGCTCTTTAGCAAATTCAAACTTACTTTCCAAGAGAAATCTTTCCTTCCCCTTTTTCCTTGGCAGCCTGAACTGCTCGGTAGAGCGAATAGCCACTAACCGTTTCAAATTCTCGTCCCAAACGTTTCTCTTCGCTCTTGCTTGGCACGACCGCTTTGAATCCTTTATAGGAGTCAAGTAACTTTTTAGCCTCTACCTTGCCCTCATAGGCAGCTTCAACATCATTAAAAAAAGAAAGCACTGAAGCAAGTTCTTCAGTGCTCCACGACAAATCTAGTGGGTAACTATACTGTTTGTTCATTAACTAATACCAGCTCTCATTCTTGCTTCTTTTAGTTCTTGCTTACGGTAACTACGAGGGAGAAAAGCACGAATCTCATCTTCATTGAAACCGATTTGCATGCGTTTGGCATCGATAATAATTGGACGACGCAAAAGACTAGGGTACTGCTCAATTAAATGAAGCAATTCCGATACCGAAATACTTTCTACATCAATATCTAATTTTTGAAAAATTTTTGAACGAGTTGAAATGATGTCATCAGTACCATTTTCGGTCAAGGAAAGAATGTGTTGCAATTCTTTTCTTGTTAAAGGACTGGTCATAATATTGTGCTCCTCAAAGGGCACCTTATGTTTTTCTAACCAAGCCTTTGCCTTACGACATGAAGTACAGCTCGGTGATAGAAATAGTGTAATCATGCTTTTCTCTTCTTATCTATACTTTACTACTTCTATTATACAAAAAAATAAAGCGCTTGACTAGAGATTTTTAGAAAAAAAGCCTATTTTTTCAAGAAAAATAGACTGTTTGCGAACGATTAGCTCTTTTTGGATTTGATTAATTCATTCTTGACAATAGTTTCGAATCACATACCTAATTGATTTATGCAAAATAAGAATATCTTTAGTATTATTTCCTACGACTTTTCAGATAAAGATAGCCAAAGAAGCTTTCATAGAGGGCAAAAAAGAGGAGGAAGGCATGAAGGAAAAAGGTCTCTGGCAAAATCAGAATAACAGGATCCTTGGCTGGATCAAAAAGCCAGGTATCATCTCCCACAAAGAGAATTTGATGGAAAAGAGTAAAGAATTGGTCAAAACCAATCAAAACTCCCCCGAGACCAATCAGAACAGGCAAGACTACTAGAGTCAAAAGCCCCTTACTGAATAAAGATAAAAATCCCTTTTTCACAATTCCTTTCACAAAAAAATAGAAACTTGGTAGTGTCACAAGGGCAACTAATTGAACCAGGTGAAAGAGGTTCTTGACCACTGCAAAATGGTGTAGCCCAGCAGCTGACGAACGAAAATCAGGCATCTGCAAGACCTGACTAAAAGGATTGGTCAGGTAATTCATCAAGATATGAAAGTTGTATTGAATAGTTTCTGATTTTAGATAGACCCGATTCGTTAAGTTCAGCCACTGAACTTCCAGCGGATAGAAAATCCAAGCCAGATAAATAGTCATAAGGATTGAGAGGGAGAGGAGAAAGAGCATAGAGCCCCAAAAGGTCAGTTTAGTTTTCATCAAAATCCCACTCCACTAGACTAGAAACTACATGAGTAGGTGCGATTGGCAGGTCTGCCACTTCTTCTGACTTGGTAAAACCTGTCGTCACCAAGAGCGTTGGAATGCCATTATCAATCCCAGCTCGAATATCAGTCAAATAGTTATCTCCAACCATAATCAACTCTTCACGTTCCAAACCTAAGTGCTCAACCGCCTTGTCCATAATGATAGCATTTGGTTTTCCAATATAAACAGGCTTCACTCGTGTTGCTACTTCAAGTAGCGTAATCAGTGAACCAGCACCTGGCAAAAGCCCTCGTTCTGTCGGGATGTTGAGGTCAGGGTTGGTTCCGATAAAGTGGGCGCCTTTTTGAATCGCAAGAGTTGCTTTGGCAAATTTTTCATAGTCCACTTGCCAGTCCAGTCCAACTACCACATAGGCAGGATTTCTCTTGTCTTCCACATAACCAGCCGCCTTGATGGCTTCTTTGAGACCTGATTCTCCGATAACATAGACGGTCTTTTCAAGTCCCAAGTCATTCATATAGTCGATGGTTGCCAAAGTTGCCGTGTAGACAGTTGATAAAGGCGTGTTGATATTAAAATTCTTAGCCAACATTTCTTGAACGCTCTCAGGAGTACGAGTTGTATTGTTGGTCACAAAGAGATAGGGAATCTCTCGTTTTTGCAATTCATGCACAAAAGCCTCTCCCTCTGGAATCCGGTCCTTCCCCTTGTAAATGGTTCCGTCTAAATCAATTAAATAACCTTTATAAGCCATATCGTCCTTTCTAATGCGCTTCAATTTCTTGCCAAGTAATCATAGCTTGGGCATTGATTTCGGCATCACTGATAATCTGATGCTTGCTTTCTAGTCCCTTGAGTTCATAAGCTGAGGCAATCATGCCACCTGGTCGCACTTCTTTAACATACTTGAGATTGATTTTCTTTGGAATATAGTTGGTTAGAAAATCGGCCCCCATAACCTCAAAAATCCAATCTAGGTATTTACTATTATTGACATGACCATTCATATCCAAGTCGTAAAAACGAACATGGTAGTCTTTACTGATCGGGTTTTCTAGATTTGTATACTTTGGCCCACGGATGAGTTTTTTATCAAACTCAGACTGGTAAGGAGCAACAATTTCCGCTTCGACTCCATGAACTTTCCGACTATCGCGGTCCATGAGAACAAAGGTTGCCATCATACGAATCACTTCTTGACCTGCTTCATCATAGAGAGTGAAGCGACGATAGCAAAAAAGACGGTTGTAGCTCAAGGCTTCCGTTTCAATCGTAATCTCCTCAGCAAAGCGAGGCAAACGTACCACGTCAATCTCATAATCCGTGATAATCCAGACCAGATTGTAGCGTTCCAAGACGTCCTTGTCACTGACTCCCAGCTCAATCGATTGCATACCTGATACTTGCAGGGACAGCAAAATCACATCTGGAAGTTTGATATGACCATTCATATCCGCCATATCAAAAGGAATTTTCATTTTCATCTGATAAGTTAAACCCATTGTTCTACTCCAAAATAAATCGTTCTGCTACGGTGTCTCCTAAAAAGAGACCTCTCTTTGTCATTCGGACACGATCACCATCGATCTGCATAAGACCTTGTTGTGTCAAGTCCCTGACAATTTTTCCATAAAGTCCATCAAAGGATCGTCCGAATTTTTCCTCGAATCGCGCCATGGAAACCCCGGATTTTTTCCGGAGTCCTAGGAACATTTCTTCTTCCATCTGCTCCCTTTGACTCAGGTGTTCTTCTGTAATCCGAGCATTTCCTGCCTCTACTGCATTGAGATAGTGGCGGATAGGTCCGTGATTTTTATAACGAACGCCATTCACATAACCTGACGCTCCTGCACCGATACCATAGTACTCAGCATTGTCCCAGTACATGAGATTGTGTCGACTTTCAAAGCCAGACATAGAGAAATTGGAAATCTCATAATGCTCAAAACCAGCTCGCTCCAGTTCTGCAATGATGTACTCAAACATCTCTGCTTCTAACTCTTCCTTGGGCAGGGGCAGTTTCCCACGTCGCATACGGTTCATAAAGACCGTATGATTTTCCAAAATCAAGCTATAAAGGCTCATATGAGGAATATCAAGCGAAATGGCCTTAGCCACATTCTCCTTGACCTGATCCATAGTCTGACCAGGAAGAGCGTAAATCAAATCGATGGAGATATTATCAAAGCCAGCCAGTTTGAGGCGGTCGATATTTTCATAAATATCCTTTTCCAAATGACTGCGCCCAATCTTTTTCAGCATCTTGTCATCAAAAGTCTGCACACCTAAGGAAACACGATTGACTGGAGACTGTTTCAAAACCGCAATCTTATCCGCATCCAAATCTCCTGGATTGGCCTCAATGGTCAACTCTTCCAAAACTGACAAGTCCAAGTTTTTAGTCAAGCCATCCAGGAGTACTTCTAATTGCGGAGCGGACAAAGCCGTTGGCGTCCCACCTCCAATGTAAAGGGTTCGCAATTTTTGGATATCATAAGAACGAAACTCCTCTAGCAGATGCTCCAAGTAACTATCTACTGGTTGATTCTTGATAAATACTTTTGAAAAGTCACAATAATAACAAATCTGTGTGCAAAAGGGAATATGCACATAGGCTGATGTTGGTTTTTTCTGCATAGTAATTATTATACCACAAAGACTGGTTTCCAGATAAAAATCACCATCTCCAGAACCAGAGATGGTGATGTTTTATTCTTCTGTAATATCAATAATAATCTCTTCTTCGTCTTCTACGATATCTGGAGTTGCTGGCTGTTCTTGCCATTGCTCCTTGAGATTGTTAAAGGTTTCTTTTGATGCTTCTGTCGCTTGTCGTGCACATGTTTTGGCTTGATCAAGGACACTGTCAAAAGTGATTTCACCAGATTCTACTTGTTCCTTTGTTTTCAGCACAAAGTCCGTTGCCTGTTCCTTCACTTCTGTCAATTTCTCACAGACTTGCTCTTTGGCATATTCTGGATCTTCTCTCAAATCATCTAGAAAATCTTGAGCTTGACTGCAAATTTGCTTGCCCTTGTCACTGGTTAAGAACAAGGCCAGAGCTGCACCTGAAACGGTTCCTAAAAGGATAGAGGATAGTTTTCCCATGAGATTTCTCCTTTTTTATTTTTTGAAAAATTTACTTGCGACACGGAGTGCAGATAATCCAGCACCCGTCTTAAGTGTTTTTGATCCAGCTGATGAAGCTTTCTTACTCAAGACACGCGCTTGACTATTGAGATCAGATACTGACTCAGACAAGTCTGCTACAGCCGTAAAGAGTGGGTCGATTGTCGCAACTTTGATATTGATATCGTCTGCTAACACATTGACCTTAGCCAACAAATCATTGGTCTGATGCAAGGTAACGTCCACATCCGAGCTCAACGTTTTGATGGTTTTCTCTGTCTCATCAATCATACGACCTGCTTTTTGAATCGTAATTGTCAAATAGACTAAACAGACAATCAAAGCAATGGCAACAAGAATATAAGCAACTTCTAACATTTATTTTTCCTCCTCTGTATGATAGAAAGGGGCTTTCTTTCGATTTTGATAAAGTATGATAAAAATACCGAGTCCGATAAGGACAACTGATAACCATTGGGAAACTCGCAGACCAAAGAACATGAGACTATCCGTCCGCATCCCTTCGATAATCATACGACCAAAGCCATACCAAATCAAGTAGAAAGCAGTGATATGACCACGTCTGATTCCCTTTAATTTTCGTCTAAAAATCAAAATCAAAGCAAAACCGATCAGATTCCAAACCGACTCATATAAGAAGGTCGGCTGACGGTAGCTACCATCAATGTACATCTGGTCACGAATGAAGCCTGGCAAATAATCCAGACCATCTACTGCTGCACCGTAGGCTTCTTGGTTAAAGAAGTTCCCCCAGCGCCCTAAACTTTGGGCAATCAGAACGCTCGGAGCCGCAATATCTAGAAAGTCCCAAGTATTGATGAGTTTTCTATCCGCAAAGATATAGAGTACAATAGCTCCTGCTATCAAACCACCATAAATGGCCAAACCGCCATTCCAGATGGCGATGATTTCACCTGGATTTTGCAGATAATAATCTAAACGAAAGAGTACGTAGTATAGTCTAGCACCTAAAATAGCTACAGGAAAAGCAATCAGGATAAAATCCAAAATATCATCTGATAGGATTTTCTTTTTAGGAGCTTCTTTCATGGCAAGATAGACTGCCAAGATCAAGCCTGCCACAATACACAGGGCATACCAACGAATGGAAAAAGGTCCGATTTCAAATGCAACTGGATTAATCATGTTTCACCTCATTTTGAGCGATCAGATTTGTCAAACGTTCTTCAAATAAACGTGTCGCATCAAAGCCCATTTCCTTAGCACGATAGTTCATTGCTGCCGCCTCAATAACAACAGAGATATTGCGTCCTGTTTTTACCGGGATGCGGATACGTGGAATAGCTACACCAGAAACTTCTAATTCTTCGGCATTGTTTCCTAGACGGTCAAAAGTCTTATGGGTATCGTAATTTTCCAAATAGACAGCCAGTTGAACTTGTGAAGAATCTTTTACAGCGCTTGCTCCATAGAGACTCATAACATCGATAATCCCAACTCCACGAATCTCAAGCAGATGCCTTAAAATTTCAGCTGGTTCTCCCCAAAGAGTCATCTCATCCTTAGAATAAATATCGACACGGTCATCCGCTACTAGACGATGACCACGCTTCACGAGTTCAAGACCTGTCTCACTCTTACCGATACCACTATCCCCTTGGATCAAGACTCCCATGCCATAGATATCCATCAAGACACCATGTACACTGGTACGTTTAGCTAAACGGGAATCCAAATAGCTAGATAACTCTCCAGACAAACGGCTGGTTGCTGTCCGACTGGTTAAAATCGCAATCTTACATTCTCTAGCAGCCTTCAACATTTCTTCTGGAACTACCAAACCACGAGCTACGATGACCGCTGGTGTTTCTGGCAGAAACATTTTTTTCAAAACTTGATAACGGTTTTGAGAAGGCATACTAACCAAATAGGACCACTCCTTCATCCCCAAAAGCTGGATCCGTTCTGGAGTGTAGTAATCAAAATAGCCCGTCATTTCAAGACCAGGTCTCGTAATGTCCGCTGTGTTGATTTCTTTTTCAAGCAATTCGCCTTCGCCGTATACAATATCTAGTCTGAGCTTTTCAATTACTTCTCTTACTAAAACCGACATAATTTCCTCCTTCAATCGAGTTCTCCTTACTATTATATCAAATTGTAGTTGGAAGTTTCCTTTTTTTGCAGGATTTACAGTATTTATTTGATGTTGCTTGGGAAAAGATTTGACTAGGAAGTTTTTTCGTACTCTTTCAAATTAACCGAGACAAATCTACTGCAAATCGGTCAACGTCTATCACCAAGTCCCTTCCAGATTTTTCTAAGTAAATCCTTGGAAGACCTTTTGTTAGTATTCTATTTGCATCAGCCATATCTTGAGGATAGGTATAGAACTGTTGACCTTTTGGAAACTGATTTTGGACTTGCCATTCTTCAAACTCCTTCAAAAAAGTCTTATGAGATGGCATACTGACTTCTTCGAACAAGGAATGGTCAAAATATCGTACCAAACGATACAGACCATGAATCTCATCCGCAAAGCACTTATCAATTTTTTCATAGGGGAAGCCTCGTCTCTGATAAGCTTGGCATAAACTTTGTAAGGACTCGCTTAATGCAACTGCATCTTTTCTTGCCAAGTTTATAAAATACCGAACAGAAAATTCTTCCATACCAGTTCGTTTTTTCTTCTCTAAAAACTGTTGTGCACGCAAGAGAGACTCAGATAATCTTTCTTCATCTTGATAATAAAGAGCGTATAAAAGATTCATCACATTTTCTGGATAATAGGTTCCTTTCAACAAGGGTAAATCTTTGGGGACGAATGATGGAATGGCTGAAAAATCGTTACAAGCAAAAGAGGTAAACAAGCCTTTCAAAATCCCATCTGTGTAAATGGTTCCACTTGCCAACAAACCGCCTCTCAGCAACTTGGTTCTTCCTGTTTGCCATAGAACGTTGTTTAACTGCTTATAATCCCCATCTAAAAACGCAGCATAATAGGCAAAATATTTAGTATCATCTAGCAATAAGCTACTGTACAATTTTACCCTTAAAACCTTGTCAGACAATACTTTTGAATCGGTCAAATACTTTTCAAAAATTCTTTGGTTTGACTCTTCAAATTCCTTCCAATCTATCGGATCAGCACAATAACCCCAATCTTCCAAGTGATTTTCACGCATCTTTTGATATTCTTTTATATACTCTTTCATAACAATTTATTCCTCTAAACATTGTGCAAAAAAAGACTAGACAAGTCTAGCCTTTCATTTCAAATTAGAATTTTTTACGTTTACGAGCTGCTTCTGATTTACGTTTACGTTTTACAGAAGGTTTTTCATAGAATTCACGTTTGCGTGTTTCTTGAAGAGTACCAGCTTTAGTAACCGCACGTTTGAAACGACGAAGTGCATCGTCAAGAGATTCATTCTTACGTACTACTGTTTTAGACATTTTTTTCACTCCCTTCAAGTTCAAGATCTATTCCATTTTACACGCAAAATGAATAATTGTCAAGGGAAAACTGCCATAAACTTATATTATCTTCCCTTTTCTTTTTAAAAGGGACAACGTATTAGAATAGATGTCATAATAGTGAAAAAAATTATTTTAATCCTGTTCAGAAACAACTTTTATTTCTTTATCATTTACAATAACAGCTTGTGAATTGTTCATTCGCATTAAGTCGAGCTGATTTTTATAGGTTTCAAAGGTCTTCTTGCTACTATCAGTAAAAGGCTCCTCACTATAATGTGGAAGGATGTAAAACTCCACTACATCCAATCCCGTTGTATCCGATAACTCTGTCGCTACCGTCTTGTCGTCCATGAGCTTATTGTAGTCAATATCCTTGGCGGTAATGATAGCCCCTGCTGATTCTCCCATATAGATCAGCCCATCTCTTATTTGTTCTTTGATAAGAGATAGGAGTTGTTTTTTCTTTAATTCTTGTAATAAATAAAATGTATTCCCGCCAGAGATATAAAGAATTTTGCTTTGGAAAATCTTTGCCTGTGCAGTTTCTCGATCACAAGAAGCAATATCTAGAACCTCTATCTCAAATCCTAAATCTTTGAATGTTTGCTGAGCCTCATCGATATAGGCAGTATAATCCTCTTTGTTCCCAGCGGTAGGAATAAATAAAACCTTGTTTTCTAGATTCTTTTCCTTTGCATAATCGCTAAAAAGCTTTTTGACTCCAGCAAAGTATGAACATAAAAATAATTGTTTCATGACTGTACCTCCATTAATGTTTAACAATTTTATAAAGGATCCACGCTTCCTTTCTTTGACTAGTTATAAGCTCAAACCCTATTAACAACAAGAATCGTCTAAATGCTTCTTCGCTTTGGACCTCTGGTAAAAAGTAAGACAACTTGTTATATTCACAAGCCAGTAAGAGTATCCCGTCTGATTTGAGTATTCTTCGAAGTTCCATAAAAGAAGCCTCTAGGTCCTGCCAATGAAAATGAGTTTGAAAAGCTGTGATTAAATCAAAACTTTCATCAGAAAAGCCTGTCTCCCTAACGTCTCTTCGTTCAAAATTTATATTAGTTATCTCTATCTGTTTGGCTTGAGCTATTGCTACATCTGAAATATCAATTCCAGTTATAGTACTTTGCGGAAAAGTTTCTTTCAGTAGGATGGTTGAACGGCCATTCCCAACTCCTACATCTAAGATTGCAGGGTAAAATGTCCTATCCAGATGACGAATTGCCCATACAAACATGGGGAGATAGGCTCTATTCCACAATTTCATCATTCGTTTTCCTAGAAAGCCCGAAGGGTTCTTTGATTGCTGAATGAGACGAGAAAACAGTAACATTAAAAGTAAAAAACAAGTGAAACCAATTATATAAATCAAAATCGAGCCTCCTCGTATAGCTATATTATACCACTTTAGCAGGATAGTGAACAATTGAGGCAAAATAATTAGACGATTTTCAAATCAATTACCAAAAAGAGAGAACCAATTGGTTCTCTCTTTCTGTTAGACTGACATCTTCTTAGATAGCAATGAATGTAATCATTTCAATCAAGTATCCAAAACAACTTACTTGTTGACTTTTGCCACTAATTATTCTTCCTCAGATTTTTTTCTTTGAGCTAGAGAAATTAATCCCATACCTGATAAAGCAGCCAATAGACCAGCTGTCAAGTGAGATGTCTCCTCAGAACCCGTATTTGGAAGAGTTTTAGTAGTTCTTTCTTCTGTAATACCTTGTTGTTCTGGATTTTCAACTACAGGAAGTTCTACTACTGTTGGAGTATAGAATCCTGAAATGATATTTCCATTACGGTCTTTACGGATCACTTTCACACCTTTGGCTTGTCCTACAAAGTTTACCTCAGGAGTAAAGGTGACGGTGCCATCTGGTGAGATTACATAAGTTCCTTGACCTGGAACGACTTTTTCAGTTGTTCCATCTTCAAAGGTTGGCGGAACTGTCAGATCGACATCACCTGTAAAGTTTGGTTTACCAGTCTGAGTTTGACCTTTAAGACCTTCTGATGTCGCATAACTCACTTGTGTTTGTCCAAGGACAGTTGGTGTGTAGCGAGCAGTAACTGCATTTCCATACACATCCAAACGTTTTACAACCAATCCTTTAGCTGTACCAACAAAGTCTGGTTCTGGAGTAAAGGTAATCTTACCATCTTTATCAATTGTATAACTTCCTTCACCCGGAACAACCATAGTCGTGCTACCATCCTCAAATGTTGGTGGAACTGTACTATCGATATGTCCTTCAAACGTTGGGGTTGCCACTTGTGGTTGACCTTTTGCTCCTGTAGAAGCCGTATCATGACCAGTAGATGGATCTACAACTGTTGGGCGATAGCTTGCAGTAACTGGGGTGCCGTTCTTATCCTTGCGGACAATCGTTACACCGGTTCCTTGTCCTACAAAATTAGCTTCTGGAGTGAAGGTCACTGTGCCATCTGGTGAGATTATATAAGTCCCTTCACCTGGAATCACTTTTTCAGTTGATCCATCTTCAAATGTCGCCGCCACAGTTTCATCGATTGGAACCAGTGGATCGCCACCTTGGAAGCTTGGAGTTCCAGTTTGTGGAAGTCCTTGAGGACCTGTACTTGTTG
>NZ_KV802690.1:209794-211038 GCF_001810785.1 Streptococcus sp. HMSC073F11 | reverse complement strand
ATCGATTGGAACCAGTGGATCTCCACCTTGGAAGCTTGGAGTACCAGTTTGTGGAAGCCCTTGAGGACCTGTACTTGTTGCACCGGTTCCAGTTGGAGTCACCTTAGTAAACTCTGGGCTGTATGTCGCAGTAACTGGGGTGCCATTCTTATCTACGCGTTTGACTGTGACTGGATCTGGGTTTCCAACAAACTGTTTGTCTGGCGTGAAAGTTACAGTTCCGTCTGGTGCAATCGTGTAAGTTCCTTGGCCTGGAATAGATTTCTCTTTGCTTCCATCTTCGAATGTTGGCTCTACTGTTTCATCAATTGGAACCAGTGGATCGCCACCTTGGAAAGTTGGAGTACCTGTTTGTGGAAGTCCTTGAGGACCTGTACTTGTTGCGCCAGTTCCTGTTGGGGTCACTTTCGTAAACTCTGGACTGTAGGTCGCAGTAACTGGAGTGCCATTCTTATCCACACGTTTGACTGTTACTGGATCTGGGTTTCCAACAAACTGTTTGTCTGGCGTGAAAGTTACAGTTCCATCTGGTGCAATCGTGTAAGTTCCTTGACCTGGAATAGATTTCTCTTTGCTTCCATCTGCGAAAGTTGGCTCTACTGTTTCATCGATTGGAACCAGTGGATCTCCACCTTGGAAGGTTGGAGTACCAGTTTGTGGAACACCCTGAGGGCCTGTGCTCGTTGCGTTAGTGCTGGTTGGAACTACTTCTTTTACCACCGCTTGGTACTTAACGGTAACAGGGGTGCCGTTGGCATCTACACGAGTCAATTCAAGCTCTGGTGTTTCACCTTTGAACTGCTTATCTGGAGTGAAGGTCACCTTGCCGTCTGCGTCCACTTCGAACTTACCAACATTTGGCACTTTCTTCACAGCTGCGCCATTGTCAAATAGTGGAGTCGAATCAGCTGGGAATGGAACTAAGTCATGACCTGGGGTGAAAGTCACTTTACCTTCTTGAACCTGACCTTGAAGGCCTTCTGTCTTATCACCAGTACCAGTTGGTGTTACTTTCGTAAACTCTGGACTGTAGGTTGCAGTGACTGGGGTGCCATTCTTGTCTACGCGTTTGACTGTTACTGGATCTGGGTTTCCAACAAACTGTTTGTCTGGCGTGAAAGTTACAGTTCCATCTGGTGCAATCGTGTAGGTTCCTTGACCTGGAATCACTTTTTTAGTTGTTCCATCTTCGAAGGTCATTGGTTTCGTGTCATCGATTGGAACCAGTGGATCTCCACCTTGGA
>NZ_KV802690.1:208635-209694 GCF_001810785.1 Streptococcus sp. HMSC073F11 | reverse complement strand
CGGTTCCAGTTGGAGTCGCCTTAGTAAACTCTGGACTGTAGGTTGCAGTGACTGGAGTACCGTTCTTATCCACACGTTTGACTGTGACTGGAGTTGGGTTTCCAACAAACTGTTTGTCTGGCGTGAAAGTTACAGTTCCATCTGGTGCAATCGTGTAAGTTCCTTGACCTGGAATAGATTTCTCTTTGCTTCCATCTGCGAAAGTTGGCTCGACTGTTTCATCGATTGGAACCAGTGGATCACCACCTTGGAAGCTTGGAGTACCTGTTTGCGGAACACCTTGAGGGCCTGTGCTGGTTGCGTTAGTGCTGGTTGGAACTACTTCTTTCACCACCGCTTGGTACTTGACTGTAACAGGAGTTCCATTGGCATCCACTCGAGTCAATTCAAGTTCCGGTGTTTCACCCTTGAACTGTTTGTCTGGGGTAAAGGTTACCTTGCCTTCTGCGTCCACTTCGAACTTACCAACATTTGCCACTTCTTTCACAGTTGTACCATTGTCAAATAGTGGAGTTGAATCAGCTAGGAACGGAACTGAGTTATGGCCTGGAGTGAAGGTCACTTTACCTTCTTGGACCTGACCTTGCAGGCCCTCTGTCTTATCACCTGAACCAGTTGGGGTTACTTTCGTAAACTCTGGACTGTAGGTCGCAGTAGCTGGAGTGCCATTCTTATCCACACGTTTCACTGTAACTGGATCTGGGTTTCCAACAAACTGCTTGTCTGGAGTGAAGGTCACTGTACCATCTGGCGCAATCGTGTAAGTTCCTTGACCTGGAATAGATTTCTCTTTGCTTCCATCTGCGAAAGTTGGCTCGACTGTTTCATCGATTGGAACCAGTGGATCACCACCTTGGAAGCTTGGAGTTCCTGTTTGTGGAACACCCTGAGGGCCTGTGCTGGTTGCGCCGGTTCCTGTTGGTGTTACCTTGGTCACTGTTGGGGTATAAGTCGCAGTCACTGGAGTGCCATTCTTATCTACCCGTCTAACCGTTACTGGAGCTGGAGTTCCAACATACTTCTTGTCTGGAGTGAAGGTAATAGAGCCATCTGGATTGA
>NZ_KV802690.1:207428-208535 GCF_001810785.1 Streptococcus sp. HMSC073F11 | reverse complement strand
GAACTACTTCTTTCACCACCGCTTGGTACTTGACAGTAACAGGGGTTCCGTTGGCATCCACACGAGTCAATTCAAATTCTGGTGTTTCGCCCTTGAATTGCTTATCTGGGGTGAAGGTTACCTTACCTTCTGCGTCCACTTCAAACTTACCAACATTTGGCACTTCTTTAACAGCTGTACCATTGTCAAATAGTGGAGTTGAATCAGCTGGGAATGGAACCGAGTCATGACCTGGAGTGAAGGTCACTTTACCTTCTTGTACTTGACCTTGCAGACCTTCCGTCTTGTCGCCTGTTCCAGTTGGTGTTACTTTCGTAAATTCTGGACTGTAAGTCGCAGTGACTGGGGTACCATTCTTATCTACACGTTTGACTGTGACTGGATCTGGTTTACCAACGAACTTCTTGTCTGGAGTGAAGGTCACTGTACCATCTGGCGCAATCGTGTAAGTTCCTTGACCTGGAATAGATTTCTCTTTGCTTCCATCTGCGAAAGTTGGCTCGACTGTTTCATCGATTGGAACCAGTGGATCACCACCTTGGAAGCTTGGAGTGCCCGTTTGCGGAACACCCTGAGGACCTGTGCTGGTTGCGTTAGTGCTTGTTGGGGTTACCTTAGTCACTGTTGGGGTATAAGTCGCAGTGACTTCTGTTCCATTCTTATCTACACGTTTGACTGTGACTGGAGCTGGTGTGCCAACGTATTGTTTTTCTGGAGTAAAGGTAATAGAGCCATCTGGATTGATGCTGTATTCACCTACACCTGGAACTGTTTTCGTTGACTGTCCATCTTCGAAAGTCATTGGTTTCGTATCATCAATTGGAACCAATGGATTACCTTCTGTGAAGGTTGGGGTACCTTTTTGCGGTTGACCTTGGATACCATTTGAAGTGGCGTCTGTTGAAGTTGGGGTTACCTTAGTCACTGTTGGAGTATAAGTCGCAGTAACTTCTGTACCGTTCTTATCTACACGTTTCACTGTTACTGGAGCTGGAGTTCCAACGTATTGTTTTTCTGGAGTAAAGGTGATAGAACCATCAGAATTGATGCTGTATTCACCTACACCCGGAACTGTCTTCGTTGACTGACCATCTTCGAAAGTCATTG
>NZ_KV802690.1:188352-207328 GCF_001810785.1 Streptococcus sp. HMSC073F11 | reverse complement strand
GACCATCTTCGAAAGTCATTGGTTTCGTATCATCTAGTGGAACTGCTGGATCGCCTTCCTTGAAGACTGGCGTTCCTGTTTGTGGTACCCCTTGAGGACCTGATGAAGTAGCAGGTGTGCTGGTTGGTGTGACCTTGGTCACATTAGGTGTATAGGTTGCAGTCACTTCGGTGCCATTGGTATCAACACGTTTGACCGTCACTGGAGTCGCCTTGCCAGTGAATTGCTTAAGTGGCTTGAAGCTAATGGTATCATCTGAATTGATAGTATAAGTTCCTTCATTGGCTACTTCCATGGTGTCCGTCCCATTTTCAAAAGTCATGGCTTTGCTCATGTCAATAGGGATTTGTTGGTCACCTGCAGTGAAAGTTGGTTTACCACTTTGCGGTTGACCTTGGAGGCCAGTTGATTCAGCATTGGTGCTTCTTGGTGTTACTTGGGTTACCTTAGGTTGATAACGTGCTCGGTGTGCTTTACCATCGGTATCACTGACTTGAACTACCACTGGGTCTGGTGTGCCATAAAAAGTTTTGATAGGTTTGAAGGTCACTTGGTCGGTATTTGGATCCAATTCATAGATTCCCACTTGCTGGCCATTAGACATTGCAGGCACCGTGTTGCCCGCTACCGGCTGACCGCTCGCATCCACAAAGCTGGCCGGACGAGAAGCGTCTGGTGTGACAGGAGTCGAGCTGGTATCATCATCGTTAAAGACCAGCGTTTTGTTTTGTTCCAGTCCCTGAAGACCACTTGATTCGTAGTTTGGAATCTTACGAACTGTCGGCACATAACGGCCGTCCATACTAGTCAATTGATCATTTTTATTAGGGTCAGAAGCATCCGTCGAAGCCCAACCAGTCGAGGTGCCGTTCTGGTCAGTCCAACGAATATTAATTCCTTCAGCAGTTCCAGAAAAGTCCGCTTTTGGTGTAAAGGTTACTTGCACATCATTGCCATTGACGGTCAAGTGATAGGTCCCTTCTGGACGAATATAGTTGCCATCAACGGCTGTCAGAACTTGGCCTTGCTTATCCAAAACCTGAGGCGCTTGGGTGCTCATAACTGCATTGACACTGTCGTCTGAGCGATCTGTTCCTTTAGGTGTGAAGTGAAGGACAGCAGTTTGAGTCTCGCCTGTAAAGCCATCCGTAGTCTGCTTCTCCCCCCTAGGAGGATAAATGCGGTGCAAGAGCATATCTTCTACTTCCCCACTAAAGGCAATACCGGTTGGTTGCTCAATATCACCTTTATTAGTCGCAATACGGAAACGCATACCCAATTTGTCCACTTGACCGCCACTAATATTTGGGTTGGCATTGAAGGTCAAAGTATAGTCACCAGCAGCTGTAATCTCTTGTAGGTTGCTACCTTCGCTTTCATTAAAGACTCCATCATTATTGAAGTCTATCCAGGCCTTGACATAAGATCTAGCATTGCCATTTGGGTTAGCTTTGATTTTAATCGTATATGTCCCATTTTTTGCTTTGTCTAAATCTAGCAAATCATTAGAAGTACTTAATTGATCGTCCGCTAGTAATTGGCTGGCTCCCTCGTCCTTATGCTCCTTTTTATCATCCAAAACCCAGTCATTAGCTGACTCAACATCAATATCAGCTGGCGTTGTCCCTAAATAAGGTTGATTAATAGGGGCATCGGTCACCGAGTCACGTCCTGAAATGGTATGAAAGGCTTCGCCATAACTATCCGGCGCATCACTTCCGTCTACCACTAGGAAGCCCATCATCATGGCTTGTTGCCCAGATGAAGCTACATAGAACCCTACTTCAGAGGCCCCACGCGTCATCACGACAGGAACCGTCCGTTCGTTAGAACGGTTTGGTCCGAAGACCTGAGTCCCCAGACCTCCTGTCACAGTATCTGGACTGAGATATTTATACCAGTCTACGCTCTTATCTTTTAAGATTAAAAGACCCCTTCTCTTAACGTCCTCATCATCCAACATTTTTTTGGTGATAACCGTATAGGCTTCTTTGGCCTGACTCTTCATCTTCCATTCACCCATGTATTCCCAACCCGTACCGTTCGTGGTAAAGATTGCGAATTCACCTGGGTTGGCATCTTCACCATCGGCCATAACCACCGTAGGGGCTACACGCTTACCAAGATAGGTAGCCTCAATATCGAATTTTACCCCCCAGTTGGTAGAGTTCATTGGATAAACTAACTGAGTCTTGCGCTTCTGAGTATTAAAGCCTTGGTCACGTATGGTCGTCCATTCGTTCTGGGCTGCCCCTGTGACTGATGGAGGTGGTGTTTTACCATAATATGGCGCAGATGTTAAGAAACCATTCTCAGCGTCGGGGTTATAGGTCCCCTCTGTTGCAGTACCTGCAACCCGCTTTTTATAGATTTCAGTTGAGTTAAAAGGCTTGAGCTCTTTGACCGTTAAGGTCACTACATAGCCAGGTGAAATTTCCTTGGTGAAGGTGGTCCCTACCTTAAGACCGCCACGTTGATCCAAGTTTTTCCAACTTGCGCTATCTGAAAAATCAAGCCAACTAATCTGCTTAGCTAGCTGAACACTGTCTTTCTTGACCGACTCTTCCAAGCTTGGTTTAGGTACTCGTGGCGTAGAGGTAGCATCATCTGCCCCAGCTGGTCCAGTACCTATCGGAACTCCTGTTGTTACGCTGTTCTGTTGTTCAGTAGGTGTAGCATCTCGACGTGCTCGGCGAGAACGTGTAGGTTGCGTAGCCTCCCTAGTCGCTACTGGTTGTTCTGTAGCTCTTGAAGCACTTACAGCTTCTGAGCTAACTTCAGTTGAAGCTGAATTGGCACTTTCTGCAGGCTTCATTTCTGTAGAAGCAACCGGCTTCTCAACTGAAGGTTGAGGTGTTTCAGAAACAACTGGCTGTTCATTCTTTGGTTTTTCAATAGATTCTGAAGCTGAGTTTGCAGGTTTACTATTTTCAGCGGATTGAGGAAGCTCAGTAGCTGAAGCAACTACAGTAGTTGCAGGTTTTGGTGATGTTTCAGAATTTGCTGGTGCTGTAGTAGTTGCTGATGGTTCAGCAAGATCCGTTCGAGAAATCTCATTTTGGACACCAGAAGCACTTGTTTCATCAGCGCTAACCTGAGACGTCACTCCCAATAGAACCAAGGTAGACAAGAGCACAGAGCAAACACCCACGTTTAGTTTCCGAATAGAAAACTTACGAAGGTGGGGATTAAATAATTCTTTTCCCATTAGAATCTCCTTAAAATAAAAGTACAACTGATTATTATACAGTATTTTATATTTGTAAGCAATTGAAAAATCTCAAAAATTTACTTTATTTCTTTAAAAATTAGTAATTAAAAACTATTTTAAATTAATATAATGAAACTGCAGTGATTTTTTGATTTATATTTTCAGTATTAATACAAAACCACTCACTCCAAAGAGCAAGTGGTTCTGAATTTATTTTTCAAGCAGGCTGAGCGCTTCAGCATCTGCAATAATCGTCACATCTGGGTGATTTTGCAGGCTACTTGCTGGTAGATTCTCAGTCACTGGGCCTGACACTGTTCCAGCAATGGCTTCTGCTTTCGACTCACCGTAAGCAAAGAGAATAATTGACTTGGCATCCAAGATGTTTTTAATTCCCATTGAAATGGCTTGAGTTGGAACGTCTTCAATCTTGTCAAAGAAGCGAGCATTGGCTTCGATGGTAGATTGATCAAGTTCTACTAAATGCGTTTGACTGTCAAATGGAGTACCAGGCTCATTAAAGCCGATATGTCCATTGCGACCAATCCCCAAGATTTGTAAATCAACAGGATGGTCAGCTAAAATTTGATTGTAGCGTTCAACTTCTTCTTCAGCATTGTCCTTAACACCACGTGGCAAGAAACTTTCATTAAATGGTTTTTGGTTGAACAAGTTTTCCTGCATGAAGTAACGATAAGACTGTGGATTGTCCCCATCAAGCCCCACATACTCATCAAGGTTGACACTTGTTAGGTTTGAAAAATCAAGGTCACTCTCAACGATTTCTTTGTAAAACTCAAGCGGGCTGCTTCCTGTCGCAAGTCCTAATGTTTGAGCACCATTGGCCAATTTTTCCTTCAAAATCTCAAAAGCTACTTTTCCACCTTGGACTTGATTTTCAACTTTAATAACTTTCATTTTATATCCTCCATTTTTCTATATTCATTATATGGTATAGACCAATTTTTGTCAAGTGAAAACGATTTAATTTCTAAAAAAAGAGCGTCTAAACTTGAAACATGTTATAATGGATAAGATTAGAACTTAGAAAGAATAATGAAAAATGAATACAGCTGATTTTGATTTCCACTTACCTGAGGAATTGATTGCCCAAACGCCCCTTGAAAAACGAGATGCCTCCAAACTCCTTATCGTTAATCGCGAGACGGGAGAAATGCAGGATAAACACTTCCACTCTATTATCGACATGCTGGAACCTGGTGATGCCCTTGTCATGAATGACACCCGTGTTCTCCCTGCCCGCCTCTATGGTCAAAAGGATGAAACAGGAGGTCATGTGGAACTGCTCCTACTCAAAAACATTAGTGGAGATGAGTGGGAAGTTCTGGCTAAACCTGCCAAACGCCTCAAGGTTGGTACTCGCGTCAGCTTTGGTGATGGTCGTCTCAGCGCTGTTGTTACGGAAGAATTGAGCCACGGGGGCCGCATTGTCCGCTTTGAATACCAAGGAATTTTCCTAGAAGTTTTGGAAAGTCTGGGTGAAATGCCGCTACCGCCTTATATCCATGAAAAACTGGATGACCGTGAACGCTATCAAACCGTTTACGCCAAGGAAAGTGGCTCTGCTGCAGCACCAACTGCTGGTCTTCACTTCACCAAAGAACTGCTGGCAGAAATCCAAGCTAAGGGTGTTCATCTAGTCTATCTGACTCTTCATGTCGGACTCGGAACCTTTAGACCTGTTTCAGTTGACAATCTGGACGAACACGAAATGCACTCAGAATTCTACCAGCTTTCTGAGGAAGCTGCTGCCACTCTTCGCTCTGTTAAGGAAAATGGTGGCCGTGTCATCGCTGTCGGAACCACTTCTATCCGCACCTTGGAGACTATTGGTTCCAAGTTTGAGGGGCAAATTCAAGCAGATTCTGGCTGGACCAATATCTTTATCAAACCTGGGTATGAGTGGAAGGTCGTGGATGCCTTCTCAACCAACTTCCACCTGCCAAAATCAACTCTGGTCATGTTGGTTTCTGCCTTTGCCGGCCGTGAATTAGTCTTAGATGCCTACCACCATGCCATTCAAGAACACTACCGTTTCTTCAGTTTTGGCGATGCCATGTTTATCTATTAAATTTCATAATCAAAAAAACGCATATTATCAGGCATTATAAAAACTTGATAGTATGCGTTTTGTAATGGATAAAAATTGAGTTAATTTATTCTAAAGCTCGGATCTTTCAAGCTCTGAACACTGGCATTGATCACCGCGCCGACAATTAAAATCTTAGCGATGAGAATAAACCAGAACATCATGACCACCACGACGACGGAACTGAAAAAACGCACGTCCACTAGGTGATTAACATAGTTGTTGACATAGACTGAAAAGATATTGAGCAGTAAGGCCAGAGTCAATAAGACAAAGGCACTACCTGGTAATACATAGCGAATTCGTCGGACCTTAACATTGGGCAGGAAATAATAAAGCATGACCAAGATAGCGAAAATCAAGGCATAAACCAAGGGACCTGTTAGGTCTTGCAGATAATCAAAGATAGGACTATCCGATTTCCAGTAGCTTTTGATAAGGTTGAGAAGCATGCGGCCAAAGACACTCAGAAAAAGAGCTAAGGCAAAGAGAATCTGCAGACCAAAACTGACAAACAAACTCATGAGCTGATGAGAAATCATCCCACGATTTTTAGCTACTCCGTAAGCTTTATTAAAGGCTTTCTGTAGGAAATTCATGGATTTTGAAAAGGTCCAGAGGGCTGACAAAACCGAAAAACTCAATAAGCCCGTTGAAGGTTGGGTCAGCACTTCTGTAATAATCTTTGCAACCACATCATACATGGTATCCGGCAAAAATTCATTGACAACCTTTAAAAAATTAGAAACTGGAATCTGAAAATAAGGGAGGATATTGACCACCACCAAAAGAAGTGGAAAAATCGAAATCAACCAATAGTAGGCTACTGCGACACTGGTCAACTCACTATCTGATGCTTGATAATAATGTAAAAAAGCTTTTAATAAGGGCTTGTCTATCAGCTCTTTCCACCACTTTTTCATGTCACACTCCTTCACTTACAATCTTGATTAATTTCTTCTTACCAATTCCACCATATCATAAGGCAGGGTATTGGCAGCTTCCTTCAAGGAATAGTTCTCTAGGTTATTTACATTTTGTCGTAACTTCTTGGCATACTTGGTCGTAATTAACCGTTTTTCTTCATATTCAAAAATCAGCTTGCGCTCCAGATAATAGCCTCTCAGCATTTCATCGATATTGTTGGGCTTAACACGATTGATAACCCGTTCAACAAAGGCACCACTGGTGATAATAGCTGTTTCTCTGAGACGAGAATCCTGCATGAAACTGATCAAAGAACTCTTATAAACCCCTTTTAGGTTCTCCAGACTTTCGATAATCATCTCTGTATTTTCTAGATAGAGCTCTGCAATTTGGTCATAGTCAAGGGCTCTGAGTTTCTGTGATTCTTCATTTTTCCAACTGCGGAAGGTCTTACCAAAGGTAAAGACTTCGTGTAGGAGAAAACGTAAAATCCGCAAGGAAACAAGGAAATAATAGGTCAATCGTGAAGCAAACTTGCGATTGATACTTTGCTCCATGTTTTTCAAGTAACGTTGGTAAACTCGATAAGCACGCTCACTCATCTTGCCTTCTTCGTAGGCCTGTTCTAAACCATCACTTTCAATACTGAGGATGAGAAGTTTCAAGGCCTCCCAGTCTTCTTGAGCCCCTTTATTTTCTTGACTCAGGATGAGATTTTCAATACGTCCATGGTAATTGTCAATAGCCGCATAAAGGGGAAGTTTATTTTTGGTGTCTTCCAACTCTTTTTCCAACTCTAGCGTTACTTCATTCAAAATGCCAATATGCATGAGATAGTCCTTGCTTTCTTCCTGTTCATCAGAAAGATGAGGCAAGACCACGAGGCCTGTTAAAAAGCTTACTAGCGTCACACCTGCGACAAGGAAAAGCAAGAGAGGATACTCCTGTTCTAGATTACTTGGTATCAGAAGGATCGTAGCAATCGACACCGTTCCCTTGACACCTGAGAAGGTCAAAAGAAGCATGTCCTTCATATACTTATTTAGCTTTTTCTTGAGACGTCTAGTCCTATAGGCATAATAGCCATAAATCATGACAAAACGAATAGCAAAGAGGACAAAGGTAAGGGCTATAAGAGATACCAATAGAAGTATAGGATTATAGATTGAATTGGTCAAGATAGGTTCTGCTATCATTTCCAACTCCATCCCTAAAATCACAAAGACAGAACCGTTCAGCATAAAATTCACTGTATGCCAAACCGTCTCGGTTACTGTATCCACTTGGGCTTCGAGGAGCGTAATTTTCTTAAAACGGCTTGCCTTTAAAATCCCAGCAACTACAACGGCAATAATCCCTGAAACGTGGACTTCTTCTGCTAGGAAGAAGGTCACCAGAGGCAAACTCAATTCTAATAAAAGTTCGCTGGCAATATCCGTTGCTCTCACACTCAGCAAGAAGCTATGTAGGAAACGGTTGGTCATGGCTGTTACAAAGCCAATCAAAAAACCGCCTAGGATTGAAAAGATGAACGAACTACTCGCTTGTCCAAGGGAAAAGGCTCCAGTTGTCCAGGCTGTCAAGGCAACCTGAAAGGCAACCAAACCAGATGCATCATTCAAGAGTCCTTCACCCTTAAGGATATTAGACACGCGCTTAGGAAAGCTAAACCGCTCCGAAAGAGAGGCAAAGGCCACCAAATCCGTAGGACCAAGGGCTGCCCCAACAGCCAAGCAAGCCGCCAAGGGAAGACTGAACCAAAGAAGATGGGCCAAGCCACCCAAACTCAAGGTCGAGATGAAAATCACTGGAAATATGAGATAAACAATGATTCGCCAGTGTTTTAAAATAGCCGTAATATCCGCTTCTTCAGACTCTCGGAAAAGCAAGGGACCGATAACCAGTGCCAAAAACAACTCTGTATTGAGGTGAAAGTTGGTATTGGGTAAAAAGAGACCAATCACAATTCCCAAAAGAATTTGCACCAAAGGAAGAGGCAAAAAGGGCAGGAGCTTATTGGTTGTACTTGAGACAATCAAGACCAGTAAAAATAGGATGAGGTAAATCAGTAATTCCACGCACGTCCTCCTTAATCTTTTTTACAACAGGATTCAAATATCTCCTTCTGCTCTTTGATTTTTTGGTCAATCTTGGAACAGTCTTTGTGCTCAATTTTTCTCTGGCACCGTTCCATTTCAAGAGTAACTAATTTTTTCTTGATTTTAAGCATTTTTTTGCTCATATGCGCTTGGTCTAACACACCCACCGCTCGTTCGTGGTGAGTTGATTCAACAAAATTCTGGCGCATGGCATCCAGCTTTTCACGTAGGTATTGTTTATCCATGTCTATATCTCTCTAATTTTTCAATCATCACTAAAAATGGTGGGTTATTAACTTGGTTCAGGGTTCGGTAAATGGTAGCTGTATACTCCTGTTGGTTCAACTGGCTAACAAAATCCAAGACAGCATCCCTCTCGAGGTCGCCTCCTTCATGACCATAGTAGATCATAATGGCAATCCGTCCACCTTTGACAAGCAAGTGACACAACTTTTCTAAGGCTTCAATAGTTGTCTGAGGTTGGGTAATGACGGATTTATCAGCTGACGGTAAATAACCCAGATTAAAAATCCCTGCCTTGGCTTCTGTCACAAACTGGTCTAGTGTCTCATGGCCTTGCAAGATTAACTGGGCATTTGTCATTCCAGCCTGATCCAAACGCTCTTGCGTCTTCTCCAAAGCCTTCTCCTGGATATCAAAGGCATAGACTTTCTTAGCTAGCTTGGCTAGGAAAAGGGTATCGTGGCCATTGCCCATGGTCGCATCCACTACAATATCCTCTTTTGTCACTACCTCAGCCAAAAAATCATGTGCCATCTCAAGTGGTCTTTTCATTTTCAAACTCCTGTTTTACAGCCTTGCATCCTTGAATACTTCCACGACGTCGCATCTCCATCTCAATGCTGTTGAGCACTTCCCACTTATTGAGGCTCCACATAGGCCCAATCAGCATATCTCTAGGTGCATCTCCTGTGATTCGATGGATGACGATATGCTTGGGAATGATTTCCAGTTGGTCACAGATGACCTTGACATATTCGTCCTGACTCATCAGTTGCAAACGTCCCTCGTGGTAGTCCCGTTGCATACGAGTATTGGTCATCAGGTGAAGCAAGTGCAGTTTAATCCCTTGAATATCGTTATCCGTGACACAACGGCGGACATTTTCAATCATCATCTCATGGGTTTCACCAGGAAGTCCGTTGATCAAATGAGAAACAATCTCAATCTTGGGATATTTTCTCAAACGCTTGACCGTCTCCACATACAACTCATAGGAGTGGGCACGGTTAATCAGGTCAGAGGTTGTTTCATAAGTGGTCTGCAAGCCCAATTCAACCGTCACATGCATGCGCTCCGATAATTCAGCCAAATATTCGATGGTTTCGTCTGGTAAACAGTCTGGGCGCGTTCCAATATTGATTCCCACCACACCTGGCTCGTTGATAGCCTGCTCATAGCGCTCCCGAATGACTTCCACCTTTTCATGGGTGTTGGTAAAATTTTGAAAATAAACCAGATACTTCTGAACATCTGGCCACTTGCGGTGCATAAAGTCAATTTCCTTATAAAATTGCTCACGGATAGGGGCATCCGGTGCTACGATAGCATCTCCAGAACCAGAAACCGTACAAAAAGTACAGCCCCCATGAGCCACCGTTCCATCACGATTGGGACAGTCAAATCCCGCATCAATAGGGACTTTAAAGGTCTTTTCTCCAAAGAGTTTTCGATAATAATCATTCAAGGTATTATAAGATTTCATAACTTTCATTATAACAAAAAACACCCACAATCTCAAAAGCCTGACTTTCCTATAAATTCCTCTGTTTCTCATTTCCTTTAGCCATTTTTTATGATACAATATGAATATGATTTTAATGAAATTAGCATCTATTTTATTATTGATACTGACCTTAGTAGTCTGCATTATCCTAACCAAACTTTTTAGATTAAAAAAACTAGGACGAAACTTTGCGGATCTGGCTTTTCCAGTCTTGGTATTTGAGTATTACCTGATCACAGCTAAAACCTTTACCCATAATTTTCTCCCTAGACTAGGCCTAGCCCTCTCACTCCTAGCTATTATTCTCGTTTTTTTCTTTCTTTTGAAAAAACGCAGCTTTTACTATCCTAAATTCATCAAATTCTTCTGGCGTGCAGGATTTTTATTAACCCTTGTCATGTATATCGAGATGATTGTTGAATTGATGGCTCTCTAGCTGAATCTTATATGAGACATAAAAAATAAAGGATTTAACCCATTCGACATGGGTTAAATCCTTTTTTCTGGTTTAAAAATCGTTTGAGCAGAGCGTTTCCAAGCGATACTTCTCTTGTCTCGCTTGGGAACACTGCACAGAATAAATCTTAATGAGAAAGTTACATTCCTCAAATCAATCTTATCCTACCCACTCACCATTTTCATTTACTTGATATCCATCCGGAGTTACTGTATTGACAGCAAGAGCTCCATTTTCATCAACATAATACCATTTGTCTCCAACTTGGAACCATTGACTTGTCTTCATCGAACCCGATGCATCAACATAGTACCACTTACCATCTTGATCCAAAATCCACTCATTAGATGACATAGCCCCTGATTGATTCAAGTAATACCATGCACCTGATTGATCTTTAATCCAGCCAGTTTCCATTTTTCCTGTTTGATCAAAGTAATACCAAGTGTCTCCATCTTTGACCCAACCCTTAGCCAAGTCTCCATTTTGTTGACGATAATACCATTTACCATCTTCCTTGGCCCAGCCAGGTTTTTGGCTTTCTTTAGCAGGAGCTTGTATCACAATGTTCGGAGCAACTGATAGATGATTTTTAAAATCTGAACTGTTACTTGTCACACCATTATTTGATGGATTTGGAATGAGAATATTTGGATTCGGATTTGCTCCTGGTTTTTGTTCCGTAGGTTGACTGCTACCATTGTCTTGATGTCCACCCGCAGGTGTCTCAATGTTACTTGTTTTCTTCTTAGTACCTACCAACAGAATTCTATTTACAGGTTCTTCCAGAATCTCACGTGATTTTTCTTCGTGCTTGCCATCAGTCGTTACTTCTGTATAGATACGTTCCTTACCAACTTTACCTTCTTGCAATAGGCGAACTTCTCCTTCAAGCAGAGTATCGTCTTTTTGTTCAAGAGTTTGGAAGTTTAATTCTTTGTCTACCACTTCAAGACTAGGCAAGTCATATTGAGCAGGAGCTACAAGTTTTCCATCTATCACTTTTTCCTTAGTCAATTTAATTCGGTATTCTTTGACATTCTTACCACTCTCTGATACCAGACGGACTAATACAGGAAGATTTTCTTTTCCACTATCCACAATTGTAGATGTAACTTGATCTTTCCCTTCTACAGTGATTTTTGGACGTTCCCCTTTATAAATCAATTCATAATCGAAACGATTTTCAGAGAAGTCAGGAAGCTCTTTACCATCTACTAAAATTCTTCCCTCTGTGCTCTCTTTTGCAAGCTCACTTGGAGCTCGGAAACTTAATTCAGTTAGTGCAACCCCATTTTTATCTGCTTTTCTGTCCATACGCCATCTCATAGCTTTGGTAGTCACAGCTTTAAAGGTCACATTGATCTCATTTCCAGCTTGAATTTCTTTGTCTGCGTAATAAGGAACAAGTTCCCAATTATCAGGGTTATTAAATGGATGATTTGATTCGTAGCTGTAGTTTGAATAGTAAACCGGAACATCAAAGTCAGGACCGATGTATCGTTCCAATACGAGTTTAGCTGGGGCATCTGTTCCACTATCTGCAAAGAAGTTTAGTTTAGCTTGTGAAACCTTTCTATCCACAATTTTACCATTCTTTTTAAAGATAACACCAACTGATACTTCTGGATTAGCAGATGGAGTAGCGGACCAGTTTGTCCAACGGTTGTCTTGATTTCGGTCATTATCATTTAAATAGTCTACACGGTCGTTCGAATTATCATCCAAATCATTAGTAGCTGAAGCAAAAGCCTGACTATGAGTAGCAAGATAATCTGGATTATCAGAAAGTGATCTACCGACCTTGTCCGTTACTCGAACAGATAATTCTACTGGGACTTCACTACCAACTACATGGCCTTTAATTGTATATTCTCCAGCCTTGCTTAGGGTAGAAGCAGGAACTGTTTCCCATTCAACTGCCAAATCTTTTACGTCATAACCGCTCTTACCTGCGAAATAAACAGGAACCTTATTTGGCAATTCCAAAGGTTGACCCAGTTGCAACAATTGAGACTGTTTAGCAGCAGCAATTGGTTTACGAGCCAACAAGTCTTTATCTTTTGTAAAGTGAAGGTTGTATTCTCCAAGAATATCGCCATTTTCTGCTTTCACAATAACACGGACAGGATCGCCCTCTTTCACGCTAGGAACCACTGTAGCAAGTCCATTATTTGTGATACTAGCTGTTACTTCTGGAATTTTTCCATCACTATAGTCTAAATAGTAATCTGTTAAGTCTGGATTAAAGTGAGGAAGATCTTTTCCAGCAACCTTAATGTTAGTAGTTGTCTCTTTAGCTGGTGCTACCTTTTTAGAGAAAACTTGTAATTCTGTAATGGATGTTCCAAGTTTATCATCAGCTCTTGTCATGCGAATACGTACCGCGTAGGTATCCACCTTATCAAAACTGAAATGATTCATTTCTCCAGCTTTTAACTGATCTGGAGCCTTAAGATTTGTGACTGGTTTCCAATTTTTACTGTCATTAAATACGTGGTTTTCACCCTCTACATAACCAGGATTCTTCGGTGCAGTTGGAGCTTTTTCACCAACATAATACTCAATGACGTAAGATTTTGGAGCACCTACACCGCTATCTTCATAAAATGCTACATTCAAGTTATCGACCGAACGTTTTGTCAAAATACCTGAATCTCCAAAGAGTACCCCTACTGAAGCTTCTTCAGAACGTTTCCAGTTTGACCAACGATTTGCAGGCTGATCACCGTAAGAAATCACTTTATCATTTACATTAGATACTGGGTCATAAGAATGAGAATCTGATGCAAAGGCAAGTGGTAATTCTGAACCTGTCCATTGATCTGAAATATTCTTCCCAATTTCTGTTTGACTCGATACACGAACATGTAATTTCGTTGTCAGTTGTGTTCCTTCTACATGGCCTGTTACAGTAAAGATTCCTTCTTTTGCATACTGGCTTGCATCAATAGTGTCCCAAGCCACCTTAGCTGAAGATACTTGGCCATTTGAATAATAAGTTCGGACACTTTCTGGCAAGGTTGGTGCCTCAGAAATTGGTGTTGTGATGCTCACATCTTCAACTTTTACAATTCCTTCTACTGATACTGTCGCACGAGCTTCTTGATTCAATCCTTCAACCTTACCAAGTACTTCAAAAGTATGATATTGATTTAATTTTTCAGATGGAATCGAATCCCAAACTACCTTATGAACTTTTGGAAATCCTTTATCGTACTCAACTGTTACTGTAGATGGAAGATTTGGTGTTTGGTGCAAATCTGTCACAAGGCTAACTGGGCGAATGGCCTGAACAACTTTATCTTCAGTATTTGCTGCGATCGTTAGAGGAAGTTCTCCTTTTGCACCTTCATATTGAGCTTGTAAAGTGAGACTACCCGGTTTATGCAACTCTAGCATTCCCTTATTAACAGAGACTCCTCCCTCGCCTTGGCTTGAGAAAGTCACCTTATCGGTTGGTAAAACAGCTTCAGTTCCATCCTGATAACGGGCTAAAACTGTCATTTTAACAGTTTGATCTTCTTTGAGACTAGCAGCTTGATCCACTCTGAGACTCAAGCTTTCAATTTGTGGAGAATCAACAAGGAACTGAACCGCATAAGTTTGTAATTGTCCACCATCTTTAGGTTGAACATAGATACTAGCACGCATTCCATTTGACTCATTTGCCTGAACGACCTTCACATCAGCATTTTCAGCACTAGCACTGACTTCTGGAATTTTTGCACCATAAGAAAGTTTATGATAATGGACAGGATGTTCATTTGAAAGTTCCGTAACGCTTTCACCACCTACTGCTATAGTTGGTGTAACTTGAGCCAATTCCTTACCATCATCAACTATCAAAGTAGCGTGGATAGTTCTATCTCCCAATTGGCTAGTCATCTGGATATGTGCCCCTGGAGTAGACAACTTCTCTTGATCTTCTGGTGAAATTTCCCAATTTTCAACTTCGTAATTGTGAATACGACCATCTGATGAAACAAGTGAAACAAGTTTATCCACAGAGCTCAAGTCTGTTCCAGGTGCCATGCGTTTAACAGCTGGAAGTTCATTTGCAATTGTAAGAACTTCAACACGAGCCTCAACTTCACGCCCATCAGACACACCTTTTATAGTTACAATTCCAGCTTGACTGACATCTGCTTTAGACCAGGTTACAGGACGTTTTTCACGACTACCATCACTATAGACAAATGGCACTGTCTGAGGCATTTTAAGTTTTTGACCTAAAACTGTCCGAACTTTTGGTATTTCTGTTCCTAAAACAGTTTTTTCTGACTGGTCTGACTTACCTGTAAAAACTGTAACTTGATCTGATTTCAACAAGCCTGAATATGCTGTAAGGGTAAATTTACCTGCTTGATCAGTCGATTTAACAATCGCTACCCCTTTACCATTAAAGGCTCTACGAATCCAAGAACCATCTGCTTGTTCTTTATAACGTTCACGACTAGCTTGCTCACCATTATCCACACCAACCAGTTGACCTTGTCCATGAAGTTGGAAGTGAACTAGATTGTTAGCAGTTGGCACAACATTACCCTTGCTATCTACAATTTCGTAATAGATATAAGTCAAATCTTTTCCATCTGCAGCGATTGCATTTTCTTCCTTAACCAAACGGACACCTGCAGGTTCACCAGCAGTTACAATCTTATCACGAGCAATTTCCTTGCCAGACTCATCTCGAGCTACCGCTTCCAAAGTTCCTGGTTTATAAGCGACTTTCCACTCCAAGTATAGCTCTTGAGGATTTTCACCTTCTTGATATGTACGACCGTCACTTGTTTGTTTTTTGTTGAATTTTTTAAGACCTAGTGACTCATTATTTAAGAACAACTCAACACTAGCAGCATTGGAATAAGCTCTAACTGGGATTCGATTTTCAGCATCTGCAACATTGTCGGCCAATTCAGTCTTTTCCCAGTTCCAGTGAGGAAGTAAATGAACCATTGGTTTTTTCTTGGCAGAAACCCACTGACTTTGGTAGAGATAATAGTCATTTTTTGGAATACCTGCGGTATCAACAATACCAAAGTAGGAACTTTTTACTGGTGTACTATTTTGATTGTGCCATGGTGTTGGTTCACCAATATAATCCGTACCGGTCCAAATGAATTGTCCAGCATAGCCTGGATGATCTCTATCGAAGGTCCATGATGCTGTAGCAGTTTTACCCCAACCAACACGATCATTACCATAATCGGATTGTTCGTAATTACGCCAATATTGGTTACTTCCTACCCACTCACTCTCTGGATGGAAATAACTTCCTCTTGTACGAGTTGCTGAAGATGTTTCTGAACCATAAATGAGCCATTTCGGATGTTTCGCATGAAGAGTTTGATAATTTTCTTCAGAGTAATTCAATCCAACTGCATCCAGTTCATCTGCAATCTTTTCATGGTCCCCAGTTCCATCTCCGAAACGGAATTTATCAGCTCCCATGGTTACATAGCGTGTCTTATCAACAGATTTCACCACTTTCACCAAACGTTTGACAGTTGCTAGTGAATGGGCTTTCCCATCTGCTTCACCGATTTCGTTACCAATAGACCACATGACAACAGCAGGATTGTTTTTATCTCTTTCTACCATTGTTCGAAGATCGTAATCAGACCATTTTTCACCTTTTCTTGCCTCTGGATGGGTAGCATCTTTTTCAAAGAAACGACCATAGTCGTATGGTTTCTTACCGCCATACCAAGTGTCAAAGGCTTCTTCCTGAACTAGCAAACCAAGCTCGGCTGCAATTTGCAAGGTCTGAGGACTTGCTGGATTGTGAGTCGTACGAATCGAATTCACTCCCATTTCCTTCATCTGTTTCAGACGACGGTATTCTGCCTTATAGTTTTCTTCTGCTCCTAACGCTCCGTGATCATGGTGCAAGGAAACTCCATGGAACTTGATGTGTTCACCGTTCAAAGAGAATCCTTGGTCTGGAGTCCAGTTATAGTAGCGATAACCAAATAAATCTTTTTTAGCATCTACAAGCTGACCATCTTTATAAACACGAGTTACCATCTCATATAAAGCAGGTTTATCAGATGACACTGTCCACAATTTTGGTTTTTCAACTTCTAATGCTGAATCCAAATGAAGGGTTTGTTTTGCTTTTAGAGTTTTACTCTCAGTTCGAACAAGTTCTGTAACTGCCTTCCCACCTCGTTCAAAAATTTGATACTCTGCTACAATTTCATGGTCTTTATTGTCTGTATTAACAATTTTACTGCTTACTTGGGTTTCAACTTTTCCTCCTTGTTGACTTTCTAGTTTTAGAGTTAAAATAGTTGTCCCATTTTTTTCAACATGAATCTTGTCTGTTACTTGTAATGATACGTCTCGATAGATACCACTTCCTGAATACCATCTACTACTTGGTTGCTTATTAACTGCATGAACAGAAATAACATTTTCTCGCCCATCTTTATGGAGATAGTTACTAATGTCATATGAAAATTGATTGTAACCGTTTGGATAGTGACCAACTAGTTGACCATTGACGAATACTTGTGAATCCATGTAAACTCCATCAAAGGTTACACGAACATCTTTATTTAAGTCCTTTTCGTCTAACTTAAAGGTTTTCCGATACCAGCCATCTCCACCATTCAGTTGACCACCCTCGTTTTGAGCTGGAGAATCATGGTCAAAATCAAAATGAATACTCCAGTCATGAGGAAGATCCATTTTTTTCCATGAAGTAATATCTGCGTCTGGTTTAACAGCTTCCTTTGCATTGGCATTTAGTTTAAAGTGCCAATTCTGGTTGAAGGAAATGTTTCTATCTTCAATTAACTTATCAACTACTTCATTCGTAGCAGATTTGAATTCTTGCTTATCTTTTGAAACAGAACGATCTTGTGATTCTGCTTTATTTGTTTCTTCAAATTTCTTCTTATCCTCAGATTTATTTTTATCTTCAGATTTATCCGTTACCTCAGTCTTATTTGTTTCTTCAAGCTTCTTGCTATCCTCAGGCTTGTTCGCTTCTTCTGTTTTGTTTTCGACTTCAGCCTTACCTTCTTCTGAGGGAACTACTTGATTATTAGCCGCTGAAACTAAAGGTTGCTCTGCTTGAGGTTTAACTGTAGTATCACTACCATCCGCATTTTCCATTAGAGATACATTTTCAGCTTTAACAGGTTGCTCACTGGCTTTTTCAGTCATAACTCCTTCAGCTTTATGTTCACTTGAAAAATCAGTAACTACCTTGTTTTCAGGTTGGTGCTCAATCCTATTTGTTGACACAATCTCTTCAGTATTTTCGTTGGCATATACCGAAGAAGCCTGACTAAGGCTCGCCCCCAATAATAGAGCACATGTTCCAATAAGCACAGAGCAAGCACCGACTGAAAATTTTCGAATACTATAGACTCTCTTTTTGTTCCAATTACCTTTTTGCATGTAATCCTCCTATTGATAACCGCTTTCATTTTGTCTGATAGCAAGCTACTTATTATATTTATCTTATAATACGATTTTATAACCAATAAAAAATTTGTCAATCGAATACAGATAAAAACAATGTTTTGGATTGTTTTTTATAAAAATTGGAGAGTTTTTAAAAAGTATTGAAGTAGAATTTATTATAATAAAAATGATTTCCGACTTTCTTTAAAATTTTAAGACGGAATAGTTTTTTATTATCCCAAACAGAAAAAATCTTTCTTAAAGATTTAAACATACAAAAAGAGCAAACGAATATTTCAGTTTTTTTCTGATTTCGTTAACTCTTAATTCTTAGTTTGATTTATTAATATTGGTTAAATTTATCCTATTCCTAGACGTTAATATCCAGATTTATCATTTCACATCGCTATTTGAAAAATCTTATTTTCCTTCTTTATCAGGAAAGATAAATCCAATACCAATGCAAGCCAGCACTCCCGCTCCAATTACCAAGCTACTTGAAATTGGTAAAAGGTCCAAAATTGCATTCGCAATGATAAAGGCAATAATCAAACACATCAAACTAGCCTTGTAGTCCTTTTTCAAAAGATTCTCTAGTGTGAAAAAGAGGAACAAGCCTACCGGAATGAGTGACCAGAGGTTGACATCCAAACTTGGCCATCCAACAGAACCAAAATACACTACTGTCGCTGCTGCTACTAAAAATACAATTCCCAATAATTTTTTCATTTTTATCTCCAATTTCTTTTTTAGGAACTTGAGTTATCTGATATCGATCCTTCATGTCCCTTACAAAAATCATTATAGCAGAGTCAGTTTCAAGAACAAGTGCTTTTGCCTATCTGGTCTCTATCTCGGTCTAAATGGTTCAATAATTAAAAAAAAGAAACCCAGTAGAATGAGTTTCTTCACTTTGCCGATTGCAGGGTTTGAACCTGTGACCTAGGCTTTACGAGTGCCTTGCTCTGCCAACTGATACTCAATGAAAATCAAAAAGCAAACTAGG
>NZ_KV802690.1:179483-188252 GCF_001810785.1 Streptococcus sp. HMSC073F11 | reverse complement strand
ACGTGGTTTGAATTTGATTTTCGAAGAGTATGAGCTAAATCGGCTATTACACTTAAAGTATAGCACTCTAAGAATAGGTGTCAAGAATTTTTCATCTCTATTAGAAAAAGCCTGTCCTGAGACAAGGCTTTGGTATTCTATTATTTACGAACCTGCACTTTCGTAGGCATCCAAGCCCCTATCCCAAAGTTTAAGGGAAATGACAAAGAAAACCAGAGAAATCAACATCAAACCTCCGATGTTAAAGATTACATCCTTGTCCTGCAAGAAATAGCTGGCAGGATAGTAGGCCGTAAAGGCAAATGGCACGATAAAGCTAATCAACCATCGAAGGACTGAATTGTAAATGGAAATGGGATACTTGGCAAAATCATTAAACATATAAAAAATGTAAATCATTGCTCCTGACTGCTTGGTCCAAAAAGCGATGCTGGCTGTCGCTATCTTCAAGGAAGTATAAATCAAGGTCGCAAAAGGAATGCAGACTAGGAAAAGTAGGAATTTTGGAAGAGTCCAAGCAATGCTAGATACCGTTGTCGCTAGTAGGATCCCACCAACCAAGAGTTCTCCCAAGGCATCAATCTGAAAAGTCTCAACTAGAATATGAAAGAGAGGATTGATAGGACGTGTCAAATACTTGTCAAACTCCCCTTTTCGCACCAAGCGTTGTCCCAGTGCCCAGAGATTGTCAAAAAAGAGATGGTCCAGTCCCTTGGGAACCAAGGAAAATCCATAGATAAAAGCAATTTCTTGAAAAGTCCAACCTTCTAGGGATGGGATGTGTTGAAAGATGACATTGAGAAACAAGAGGTTCAAGCCTTGGGTCAGAAAAACTCCCAGAACACCAACTACAAAATCCACCTTGTATTCCATGATTTGCTTGATGTATTGTCTGATAAAAATCAGATGCATGCGTTGATATTTTTTCATACTAACCTCCCTGAATGGTAATGAATGACTGGACTCGTTTCCAAATCAACTGAGACAAGCCCACCATCACTAAGAGCCAGAAAAACTGCAAAGCGAGCGCCTGAAGAATCTGATTGGCATCGTATTTCCCAACGATAATCATGACCGGAGTGTAAATCAAGGATGAAAAAGGCAGGAAGGACAGAATATCTGAAACAACCTTTGGAAAGAAAGCCAAGGGAATCAAACTTCCAGACATAAAGGCCACTATGGAAGTCTTGAGTAGATTGGAACCCCAAAGATTTTTAAATACAAAGGCAGAAAAACCAAAACAGATATTAAAGAAAAAGTTAATCAGATAGGCCAGCGTTAAGCTAAAAAGATAAAGGACAGTTAATCCCAGCACTTCTACAATCCCTTGCCCAGATAAGATTTTCATCAAAAAAATGACACTTAAAAATGGCAGTCCAACAGAGATAAAAATCAACCACTTGGAACCAAGTTCCGTAAAGAGATAAGAGGCTGCAAAATGCACTGGTCTCAGCAAGCGCATGATGATGGAACCCTCCTTGACTTCCTCCCCAATCATAAAGGACGAATCTGACCTAGTCAGAAGATTTGTCACAAAACTCATGATGATATAGAGAGTAATATCTGCCATACTGAAGCCCTGAATCAAAGACTCTTGTGAGGAATCAAAGACAGCCTTCCAGAGATAAAAAGCCACAAAAGCACCCATGACATCACCGATCCGATAGAGAATAAAGTTGACTCGATAGGTAATCAATTCCTGAACACCTGCATTTATAAAGGGTTTATAACGTCTCCACAATTTGACCATCTTAGAGCTCCTTTCGGTAGAAGCGACGGATTATATCCTCAATATCCGTATCCACCATCTTCAAATCGCGGATTTCAAAATCAGACAGGGTTTGCTTGATAATATCAGCTGATTGGTAGCGAGAACTATCGAATTCAATGTTGAGGCTATTTCCCTGTCTATCAATAATCATATCAGGCAGGCCTTCATAGTGAGAGACGAGATGACTTTGACCTGGTAGCAGTTCAAAAGAAAGAGTCTTCATCTTTCCAAAGGTTTCCTTGAGCTGGCTAACCGTTCCATCAAAAATCTCCTGCCCCTTGTCTATCATGAAAATCCGATCACAGAGTTGCTCAATGTCGCTCAGATCGTGAGTTGTCAAGAGAATGGTAGTCTCTTCCTCCTGATTGATCTGAGTAATGGCCCGACGAATGTTATCCTTAACCGAAACGTCCAAGCCAATGGTCGGCTCATCTAAAAAGAGAACTTTAGGATTGTGAAGCAAGGAAGCTGCAATATCCGCCCGCATCCGTTGTCCCAGCGAAAGAGTTCTAACGGGATCCTTGATAAAGTCCTTCAAATCCAAGACTTCATTCAAAAAGTCCATACGCTTATGAAAGAGCGAATCTGGCACATCGTAAATCTCTTTCAAGACCGTGTAGGTCTCTTGCAGTGCCAAATCCCACCATAGCTGGGTGCGTTGTCCAAAAACTACGCCAATATCTTTGACATAATCTTGACGATTATCCTGAGGAATCTTGCCGTTAATCCGACAAAAACCAGATGTCGGTTTCAAAATCCCAGTCAGCATTTTAATGGTTGTCGACTTCCCAGCACCATTTGCCCCGATAAAGCCTAGAATTTGGCCTTTTGGAACCTCAAAGGTTAAATTCTTGACCGCTTCAAAGGTCTGTTTTTCAGGATGAATAAAGGAGCGCAAAGCTCCCTTCAAACCAGGTTCCTTGACTGTCTTCACAAAATTTTTCTGAAGATGTTCCACTTCTATCATTGCCATAAATCTCTCCCTATAGCAAGGAATAGCAACATTGTATTTTTAACTACAAATATCTAAATCCTTACTTTCTACAACTTCTACATTTTATTATTACAGAAGGCTTTATACCAACCTATTATAGTCCAATAAAAACTAGAATGCAAGCGTTTGCCTATGGATTATGAAATTAGAGATTTCTCTCTTAAAATAATACTTTGAAACAAAAATTCTGATTTGATGATTTCCTAGAACACTAAAAAACCCTGCCCATTGGGCAGGGTTTTTGGTAAGAAAAAGAATTTTTTTTAATCGAAAAAATTCACGATTCTACTGTTAATCCTTCAGCATTTAATTATTGTCATCAGTCTAAAATTAAAATGATCTCTAAACCATCAATTACTCTTTAAAAAATCTTCAATCTGAGAAACTATTTCATGACTTTGATAATGATAGAGGTCGTGAGGCGCATCCATATAGACGACTTGAACATTAGACTGGTCGCTTATAAATCTCTCTGCATAACGTTGCCATTCTGATTGGCTAAAACTAGTACCTTCACCGTTAGACACCAGTAATAAGGTGGGAATTTTCGGATTGATGCTAGAAGTAACTTTCTTGGCGTTTTCCTTTACCGTTTGAGATTCATGAAGCATGGCTTGTGACATCAACTGCTTATATGCTAGTAATTTATATTGTTGTCGTTCAGTTTCAGTCAGAGTTGGATTTTTTATATATAAGGACTCAGGGAAATAACGTAAAAAACCAATCTTGCTGCTCCAATAGGCCAACGTAAGCAAGGCCTGATTATCCTTTAAATACTCATAACTTGATGGCAGTGCCCAATCCAGACCAATCAAGGCTTTCACTTCATCAGGATACTTCTCCTGCCAAGCCAAACTCTCTAGACTAGCCATGGAATGAGACAGAATGATAAACGGCCCTGTGATATTTGCTTGCGAAAGAGCTTGGCGAGTCTCAGACAAAACCTCCATCACATCTCTTGAATGATTGCTATCATCACTATAACCATATCCCGCTCGCTCCACGATGACTACCTTATACCGTTTCGATAAGGATTCCGATACATTTTTAAAGTCCAATATGGGAGAAGCAATACCAGCACCTGAGAGAACTACTATAGTCTCAGGTCCATCCCCTTCAACGTAAATATTTATTTGATGTCCATTGACAAGAACTTGTTGTCCCATAGGTGATAGTGAGGCTTCTTCCTTTTCCAAACTGATACGGTGAAAGATGAATGTAGCGAGTAAAAACAAAAGAATGAAACTAAGAATGCCAAGAAACCATTTTTTCAGTATTTTCATAGCATTATTGTACAAAAAATAGAACCTTTTAGCAACTTAAGATTGGTTCTTCTACAGTATATTCGCTATATATCCAGACACAAAAAACCCACCCAATGGGCAGGTTTCATCTGTATTGTTCAGCTAGATTATGCTTTACCTTCTGAACCGAATACGTCGATACGTTCTTCAACTGATGCTTGGATAGCTTTTACACCGTCAGCCAAGAATTTACGTGGGTCGAAGAGTTTCTTCTTGTCGTATTCTGCTTCGTTTGCTTCGTAGTCACGAGCAAATTTACGAGTTGCGTTAGCGAATGCGATTTGGCATTCAGTGTTAACGTTAACTTTCGCCACACCAAGTTTGATAGCTGCTTGGATTTGGTCATCAGGAATACCTGAACCACCGTGCAATACGATTGGGAAGCCTGGTACAGCTTCAGTCAATTTTTGCAAGTGGTCAAGGTGAAGACCTTTCCAGTTTGCAGGGTATGGACCGTGGATGTTACCGATACCAGCTGCCAAGAAGTCGATACCAGTTGCAACCATTGCTTTAGCATCTTCGATTGGAGCCAATTCACCATCACCGATGATTCCGTCTTCTTCACCACCGATAGTTCCAACTTCAGCTTCTACTGATACACCATTTGCGTGAGCAAATTCTACAACTTTACGAGCTTTTTCAAGGTTTTCTTCAACTGGAAGGTGTGAACCGTCAAACATAACTGAAGTATAACCAACTTGAATACACTCAAGTGCATCTTCGTAGTGACCGTGGTCAAGGTGGATAGCTACTGGTACAGTGATACCCATTGACTCAACAAGGTTAGCGATCAAGTTGCGAGCAACTTTGTAACCACCCATGTATTTAGCAGCACCCATTGAAGTTTGGATCAAAACTGGAGCTTTTTTAGCTTCTGCTGCACGCAAGATAGCTTGAGTCCACTCAAGGTTGTTTGTGTTAAATCCACCAACTGCATAACCGTTGTCACGAGCTGCTTGGACAAATTTTTCTGCTGAAACGATTGCCATTTGTCAGGCCTCCTATATATTTTTTGGGACATCCCATTTACATTGTTCATTTTATCACTTTTTGATAAAAAAAGCTAGTTTTTCCCGCAGTTTCGATTGAATTTCTTCTAGCTTCATCTATGTAAACCCTTTCTCTCCCTAGTCTTGGGCGACTTTTGGAAAAGCTATGAAGAAGGTCAAACGATTCTCCTTCATCTCAAAACGATAAGGCAATTTCTCATGTTCTAATAAACTTTTGACCACAAAGAGTCCCATCCCCGAACCTTTGGCCTTGCGACTAGCATTTCCAGAAAAAGACTGGGCCAATTGTTCTTGTTCTTCAGGACTACAGCTATTCTCGATAAAGAGCTCCCCTTCCCTCTCGCCAATGCGGACCAAGCCGCCTGTAGTGGAGTGCTTGATAGCATTGCTGATGAGATTCGATAGGATTAGTTTCATGACAGATGGGTTTATGTAAGCCTGCTGATGGGTTAGGCTAATGTCTACCTGAAGTTCTCTCTCCTTGGCGAGCAAAGCATAATCCTTAACCAGACTTTGCGTCATCTGAAGGAGGTCAACCTCTTCTTTCTCCTCTCGAATTTCCTGCACAGAAGAGAGAGAAAGTATCTGGAGAACGTGGTGACTGAGGTCGTCTACAATTCCCAAGGCAACTCCCAGATAGTGGTCTCTATCCTTATAACGACCGACATTTTCTTTCATATTTTCAATCAGAATTTTCAAGCTAGCCAGAGGTGTTTTCAATTCATGAGAAGCCCCTCGTAGGAACTCAACCTTCATCTTCTCCAGCTGGAGAATAGCTTCATTCTTGTCATGCAAGTCCGCAATGACAGTCAAAAGATGCTGGTAAAGGCTATTGATTTGTTCCTTGAGATCACCAATCTCATCCTTAGAATCCACACGCAACCGTACTTCAGCATCCAGGTCCATCATCCGACGGGTCACCCGCTTGATTTCCAAAATCGGGGCAACAATGGTCCGAGCATAGATGTAGGCCACCAAGAGGGAAATTAGAAAGGATGCCAACAAAGTATAGGGAAGAAACTGGAGACTGATCTGCTCTGCTTCCTTTTGCAAATCCATGGAAGCTAGAAACTGAAGAGTCATAGTGCTACCATCTTGCGTTTTTACCTCGCGTTCCTCAATGAAGAGTGAAGTTGTCTGGCGAGCTGTATCTAATGGAAAATTATCCTTAACCTCTAACTTGTCCTCAGTCATCTCACCCTTAACGGAACCTTTGATATCACTGGTCTGGGAATACAAGTCTAACACTTGCTCGATACTCTGCCTATCCTTTCCGTCAAGGGACTGGGCAATGGCTGTCGCTTTCTGGCCAATGGTTTCCTGACGATGACTTAGATAAGTTGATGGAAAGAGAAAATAAATGGCTAAATGAAGACAAATAACCAGAACACTAAAAATCGAGAAGGTATAGATAAATATTTTAGTAAATAGACCTGTTCGTTTCATTTTCGCTCCAATTTATAACCAACATTGCGCACAGTGAGGATACAATCCAAGTCTAGCTTTTTCCGTAATTCCTTGATATAGACATCAATGACACGGTCAAAGGGAACCTCATCTGTCGCTTTCCATACGGCATCGATTATCTGAGATCGAGTCAATGCCCTTCCTTCATTTTTCACCAGATAGTCCAAAATTTCCAACTCTTTAGCATTAACAGCCACTTCTTGACCTGCTAGGCTGGCACTGTAGCTCTCAAAGTCCACCTTGGTATCCTTATAGGAGAAGATTCGTCCCGTATCGTAGTAACGCTTGAAAATCGCGTCCACCCTCACTTTTAAGAGGGAAAGGGAGAAAGGTTTTTCCAGATAGCCATCTGCTAGCGAAGCAAAAGCACTCATCTTGTATTCCTCATCCTGAAAGGCTGTCAACATCAAGACAGGGACCTGGCTGGTTTTACGAATCTCAGCTAGGACTTCTAGGCCATTGAGCTTGGGCATCTGAATATCCAGTAAAACCAAGGCTACTTCATAGCTGGAAAATTTTTCTAAGGCTTCTTGCCCATCTGCTGCCTCAATGGTTTCATAACCACAATCCGTCAAATAATCACTGATCCCCTCACGGATCATCTCTTCATCTTCTACAATTAAAATTTTCATAGAAAAAACGTTTCACATTCCTTTAAATTTCTTGTAAATCATCTCAAGTTCATCCTGAAAGAAAGAGGCCTTATCAAGATAAAATAGATAAAAATGCTACCTATATTATACCCCATTTAGAGGAGATTAGGTAGCAAGTTTGTTATTCGCTATCCAGCAGAAGCTCTTTTGGTTGTTTTCTAAGGAGATTGCTTGAAGCAAGCGCCATAACGAGAACCACTAGAACCAAGGCAAGGACAAAGACGATGATAAAGTCTGATGTCTGAATGGAAATGTCTAGGCTCGACAAGGTTTTACTAAAGCCATCTACTTCTGCACCACCACCAAGGTTAGAGGCTTGAGCAGCCTTGCTGGCTTGCTTGGCAACACCTGAAGTGACATTGGCAAGAACAGTATTTCCGATTGCACGCGCTGTGTAAGTAGCTAAGAAGTAAGCAGAAACTAGAGCAGGAATGGCAATCAAGATAGATTCAGTGATGAATTGTCCCAAGATACTTGCCTGCTTGAGACCGATAGAGAGGAGAATTCCAACTTCCTTGCGACGGGCATTGATCCAAAGGCTGAGCAAGAGGGCAAGGAGAAGGACTGAGAAGCTCAAGCTACCCCAGAAGAGGAGGTTGGCCATCTTGTACATACCAGAGATAGATTGCTCAAGAGCTGGGTAGTTAGATGAGCTCTTAACAAGTGTATAGCTCTTCCAGTTGATACCGCTGATGCCATTCAACTCTTTCATAACATCATCCAAGTTCTTGTCCGCTGTTACAAAGAAGGTTGCGTCCCCATAAATAGCTGTGTCTTCTGTATAACCATATAGTTTAGCAGCTGTATGGATGTCTGTGATGGCTGTATTTTCATAGAGTTCTTGTGAGTAGGTTACTGCTGACTTATTATGACCATCAAAGAGTCCCTTGATTGTCACTTCGACTGTTTCCTTGGCACCTTTTCATTGTCTGCATCGTAGATATTAGAGTCTAGTTTAACCTTATCCCCGACTTTCCAGCCGTGTTTGGCTGCCAAGTCCTTGTGCAGGAGGATCTTGTCCTTGTCGTCGTTTGTTAAGTGCTCTCCTTCAACCAATTTATAAGAGCCCGAGACAAACTTGTCTTCTTTAGAGGAGTCATTGACACCTGTAATCATCAAGCTACTTCCAAAATGTTTAGCACGGTCAGGTGTCAGATTTTTCTTGGTTTCTGGAGTTTCGATAAGTTCATATCCAGTCAAATCTCCGATAGCGTTGATGCGTTTCACATAAGACTCAATGGCCTTATTTTCGGTTATTTTTTTGATATCTTCACCTTTAATATTCCCAGCACCACGAGGCGTTCCTTGATTGACGCGACGATTGATTTGCATGGAGAAGCTATTGGTGATATTTTTAAAGGTCTCCTGAGAAGCCTTGGCAGTAGCTCCCTTGATCGACAAGCCGACCAAACTCAAGCTCGCCATGAGGAGAATAATCAGGAAGATAACAATCGATTTGAAAAACTTCCTTGTAACATAGGCAAATGCGTTGTGTAACATAGGTTCCCTTTCTAGATGTTGTTCTATTTTATAGTTCTGATACTCAATGAAAATCAAAAAGCAAACTAGG